>NZ_JAWZSQ010000004.1:0-256951 GCF_034096925.1 Patulibacter defluvii | reverse complement strand
GCCCCGCGGCGCGCGCGGCGGGCCGCGACCGACGCCGCCGCCCGCCACCCGCCGGCGCCCTGACCCGCGGCGCCGGCGGTCGCCGGATCAGCCGGCGGCGACCGGGCGCCAGCCGTGCTCGACGCCGGCCTCGTCGAACGAGCGCGGCAGCGTCTTGACCGCCAGCGTGCCGTCGTTCGGCGGCCGCCGGCCGGAGCGGTACTGGGGGATCCAGGGATCGCCGCGGTAGCCCTGCTGGGCCTGCGCGTGCAGGGTCCAGTAGGGGTCGTAGAGGTGCGGACGGCCGAGCGCGCAGAGGTCGGCGCGGCCGGCGAGGATCGTGGTGTTGACGTCCTCGGCGCTCGAGATCGCGCCGACGGCGATCGTCGGGATCCCGACCTCGTGCTTGATCCGGTCGGCGAACGGCGTCTGGTAGCTGCGCCCGTAGGCCGGCCGCTGCTCGGCCCAGACCTGGCCGGTCGAGACGTGGACGATGTCGACGTCGTGCTGCTGGAGCAGCGCCGACAGCGCGACCGCGTCGTCGCCGGTGAAGCCGCCCGGCGCCCAGTCGGTGGCCGAGATCCGGACCGACAGCGGCCGCTCGGCCGGCCAGGCGGCGCGGCAGGCGTCGACGACCTCGAGCGGGAACCGCGCGCGGGCGGCCAGGTCGCCGCCGTACTCGTCGGTCCGGCGGTTGGTCAGCGGCGAGAGGAACGACGACAGCAGGTAGCCGTGGGCCAAGTGGACCTCGAGCAGGTCGAAGCCGGCCGCGGCCGCCCGCCGGGTCGCCGCCACGAACTCGTCGCGGACCCGGTCCATGCCGGCGCGGTCGATCTCGATCGGGGTCTGGTTGCGCGCCGCCCAGGGGATCGGCGACGGCGCGACGACCTCCCAGTTGTCGCTGTCGAGCGGCTCGTCGGAGCCCTCCCAGAGCAGCTTCGTCGAGCCCTTGCGACCGGAGTGGCCGAGCTGGACGCCGATCTTCGCGCGGCCGTGGCCGTGGACGAAGTCGACCACCCGCCGCCAGCCCTCGATCTGGTCGTCGCGGTAGAGGCCGGCGCAGCCGGGGGTGATCCGGCCCTGGGCGGAGACGCAGACCATCTCGCTCATCACCAGCCCGGCGCCGCCGATCCCGCGGCTGCCCAGGTGGACCAGGTGGAAGTCGCCGATCGCGCCGTCGACCGCCGAGTACATGTCCATCGGCGAGACGACGACCCGGTTCTCCAGCTGCATGTCGCGCAGCCGGTAGGGGAGGAACATCGGCGGCCGCGGGGCGGCGGGCTCCGGCGTGCTGCCGTTGCGCGACGGCGCGCTCGCGGGCGCGGCCTCGGGCTCGTGGGCGACGAACTCGTGGTCGCAGCCGTCGACGAACGCCTCGTCGCGGACGCGCAGGTTGTCGTAGGTGATCCGGCGGCTGCGGGTCAGCAGGTTGAACGCGAACTGGCGCGGCGGCTGGCCGACGTAGCGCGAGATCTCCTCGAACCACTCGAGGCTCGCCTGGGCGGCCCGCTGGGTGCTCTCGACGACCGGCCGGCGGTCGGCCTCGTAGGCGGTCAGGGCCGCGTCGACCCCGTCCTCGCCGTGGTCGTGGACGGCCCACGCCAGCGCGATCGCGTCCTCCATCGCCAGCTTCGTGCCGGAGCCGATCGAGAAGTGCGCCGTGTGCGCGGCGTCGCCGAGCAGGACGACGTTGCCGTCGTGCCAGCGGGCGTTGCGGACGGTGGTGAAGCGCAGCCACTTCGAGTTGTTGCCGAACAGCGAGTGGCCGCCGAGCATCGGCGCGAACAGCTCGCGACAGCGCTCGATGCTGGCCTCGTCGCTGACGCCCGGGGGCAGGTCGGCGTGCTCGGCGGCGTCGAGGCCCTCGGCCCGCCAGGTCCGCTCGTCGGTCTCGACGATGAAGGTGCTCGACTTGTCGTCGAACGGGTAGCCATGGACCTGGAGCACGCCGTGCTCGGTCTCCAGCACGTGGAAGGTGAAGGCGTCGAAGACGAGGTCGGTGGCCAGCCACATGTAGCGGCTGCGGCGCGGGTCGAGGGTGGTGCCGAAGGCCTCCTCGCGGGCGGCGCGGACGGCGCTGTTGACGCCGTCGCAGGCGATCACCAGGTCGTACTCGGCCGACAGCCGCTCGATCGGCGGGTGCTCCTGGCGGAAGCGGACGGCGGCGCCCAGCTCGACCGCGCGCTCCTGGAGCAGGTTCAGCAGCACCTTGCGGCTGAGCGCGGAGAACCCGTGCCCGCCCGACCGCAGGGTGGTGCCGCGGTAGTGGACGTCGATGTCGGACCAGTGCGCGAACCGCTCCACGATCCGACCGAAGCTGGTCGGGTCGGAGACCTCGAACGCCGACATCGTCTCGTCGCTGAAGACGACCCCGAAGCCGAAGGTGTCGTCGGCCGCGTTGCGCTCCCAGACGTCGACCTCGTGGCCGAGCTTGCGCAGCAGGATCGCGGAGTACAGGCCACCCGGCCCGCCGCCGCAGACGGCGATCCTCATCGTGCCTCCTCGTGCTCGGCGGGCGCGAACAGCCCGCGGGCGATGATCTCCCGCTGGATCTCCGACGCGCCCTCGTAGATGCGCGGCGCGCGAACCTCGCGGTACAGGTGCTCCAGCCGGTGGCCGCGCTGGAGGCCGCGGGCCCCCAGGGTCTGGATCGCGGCGTCGACCGCCTCCTGTGCCACCTCGGTCGCCACCAGCTTCGCCATCGCGGCGGCCTGGGTGACGGGGCGGACGCCGGCGTCGTAGGCGCGGGCCGCGTGGTGGACCAGCAGCCGCGCGCCCTGGACCCGGGCGGCGATGTCGGCGTGGCGGTGCGAGACCGCCTGGAAGTCCTTCAGCGGCCGGCCGAACGCCTCGCGCTCGCGGCCGTGGGCGACCGCCTCGTCGAGCGCCGCCCGTGCCATCCCGACGGCGAAGGCGCCGACGCTGGGACGGAACAGGTCGAGCGTCCGCATCGCGACGGCGAAGCCGCGGTCGACCTCGCCGAGCACCTGCTCGGCGGCGACCGGGACGTCGTCGAAGAAGAGGTGGCCGACCGGGTGCGGGGCCACCAGCTCCAGCCGCTCGCCGCGCAGCCCGGGGCTGTCGGCGGGGACGACGAAGGCGGTCAGGCCGCGGGCGCCGGCGCCCGGCGTGGTGCGGGCGAAGACCGTGTAGACCCCGGCGTCGGGCGCGTTCGAGATCCAGATCTTCTCGCCGCGGAGCCGGAAGCCGTCGCCGTCGGGCGTCGCCTGCAGCGCGAGCGAGGCGACGTCGCTGCCGGCCTGCGGCTCGCTGAGCGCGAAGCCGGCGGCGTACTCGCCGGCGGCCAGCCCCGGCACCCAGCGGTCGCGGGCGGCGGCGGTGCCGGACTGCAGCAGCGGGAACGAGCCGAGGCCCTGGACGGCGAAGGCCGTCTCGGCCTCGGTGCTGCCGCGCGCCAGGCCCTCACGGATCAGGCACAGGTCGAGCGCCGAGACGTCGCCGCGCCAGCCGTCCGCGTCCTGGGCGTAGAGCCGCTGGAAGAGGCCGTGGCCGGCCAGCGCCCGCAGCAGCGCGTCGTTGACGCGGCCCTCCTCGCCGGCCTCGACGATCGGGGCCAGCTCGTCGCGGGCGATCCGCAGGCACTCCCGCAGCAGCCCTCGCTCGTCGTCGGAGAGGTGCGCGTCGAGCACCGGCAGGTCGACGCTCACGCCGCCGCCCCTTCCGGCACGACCGCGATCCCCATCAGCTCGATCCGGGCGTTGTCGTCGAACAGCCGGGTGACGCCGAAGAGGCCCATCGCCGGGAAGTGGCGGCCGAAGCGGTTGCGCCAGGCGGCGCCCAGCTCGCGGGCGTGGAGCCGGTAGTCGACCACGTCGGTGACGAAGATCTGGAGCGAGACCAGGTGCTCGGGCTTGCCGCCGGCCGCGGCCAGCGCCTCGACCACGTTCGCCGCGGCCTGCTCGAACTGCTCGACCAGCGTGTCACCGGCGATCTGGTTGTTCGCGTCGAGCGCGGTCTGCCCGCCCAGGTAGACGGTCCGGCCAGGGCCGGCGACGACCGCGTGGGCGTAGCCGCTGGGCGGCGCCAGGCCGGGCGCGGTGACGATCTCGTTGGTCATCGGTCAGCGTCCCTTCCATTCGGGCCGGCGCTTCGCGCGCCAGGCGTCCAAGAACTCGTGGTGGTCGTCGGAGCGCATCAGCAGCGCCTGGGCCTGCGCCTCCAGCTCGATCGCGCCGGCCAGGTCCATGTCCTGCTCGCGGACGAGCAGGCTCTTGGTGACCCCGAACGCCTGCGCCGGCCCCTCGGCCAGCCGCCGGGCCAGGGCCTCGGCGCGGTCGCCCAGCTCGTCGTCGGCGACGACCTCGGTCGCGAGGCCGATCTCGTAGGCGCGCTGGGCGTCGATCTTGTCGCCGAGCGTCAGCAGCTCGGTCGCGCGGCCGAGGCCGACGATCCGCGGCAGCAGGTAGGCCGAGCCCATGTCGGCGCCGGCCAGGCCGACGCGGGTGAAGAGGAAGGCGAAGCTGGCCGAGGCGCCGAGGATCCGGAAGTCGCTGGCCAGCGCCAGCACCGTGCCGGCGCCGGCGGCGACCCCGTTGACGGCGGCGATCACCGGCAGCGGCAGCTCGCGCAGGCCGCGGACGGCGGCACCGGTCATCCGCGTGAACTCGAGCAGCTCGGTCGAGGAGAACTTGCGCAGCTCGCCGATGATCTCCTCGACGTCGCCGCCGGAGCAGAAGGCGCGTCCGGCGCCGCGCAGCACCAGCACCCGCACGTCGCCGCGGTGGGGCAGCTCGGCGGCCAGGTCGCGGAGGTCGGCGTAGCTGTCGAAGGTCAGCGCGTTGAGCTTGTCCGGGCGGTTGAAGGTGACGGTCGCGACGCCGTCGGCGATCGCGAAGTCGAAGTGCTCCCACCGCTCGGTGAGGGCGGCCGAGGCGCGGAACGGGGTCATGCTTGGATTCCTCCTCCGTCGAGGATCAGGGTCTGGCCGTTGAGCGAGCGGGCGTCGGGCGACGCCAGCCACGAGACCGCCGCGGCGACCTCGTCGGGGTCGAGCAGCCGGCCGAGCGGCGAGCTGCGGCCGAGCGCGTCGCGGGCGTCGTCGGCGTCGCGTCCGGTCCGCTCCGTGATCCGGTCGACGGAGCGGTCGGTCATCGGGCTGTCGACGAAGGTCGGGCAGACGGCGTTGGCGGTCGCGCCGCTGCCGGCCAGCTCGGCGGCGGCGACGCGCATCAGACCGACGGCGGCGTGCTTGGACGCGGCGTAGGCGGCGGTGTAGGGGGTGCCGACCCGGCCGACGGTCGAGGCGACGGTGACGATCGCGCCGCTGCCGCGCTCGCGCATCCCGGCGATCACCGCGCGGGTGCCGAGGAAGGGGCCGGTCGCGTTGACCCGGTGGTGGTCCTCCCAGTCGGCCAGCGTGGTCCGGTGGAGGGGGGCGCTGCGGGCGACGCCGGCGTTGTTGACCAGCACGTCGGGGACCCCGTCCAGGGCCCCGAAGACGTCGACCACGTCCTGCTCGCTGGCGACGTCGCAGCGGCGGACCGCCAGCCGCTCGTCGTCCAGCTCCTGGGCCAGCGCGTCGAGCGCCTCGGCCCGGCGGCCGAGGGCGAGGACGCGGTCGCCGGCGGCCAGGAAGCGGGCGCAGCAGGCCCGTCCGACGCCGCCGGTGGCCCCCGTCACGACCACCAGCCGACCGGGGCCCGAAGATGGACCACTTGTCGTCGGGGTGGTGTGCAGACCATCCATGGGCAACAATCTACACATCACCGGGCAACGATGTAAAGTGTTGTCGCGATGGCAGCTGATGCATGGATCGTCGACGCGGTGCGGACGCCGATCGGACGGCACGGCGGGGTCCTCGCCGGCGTCCGACCCGACGACCTGGCGGCGACGGTGGTCGCGGCCCTGGTCGAGCGCACCGGCGCCCCGCCCGCGCGGATCGAGGACGTGGTGCTCGGCAACGCCAACGGCGCCGGCGAGGAGAACCGCAACGTCGGGCGGATGGCCGCGCTGCTGGCCGGCCTGCCGCACGAGGTCCCCGGCGCGACCGTCAACCGGCTCTGCGCCTCGGGCATGGAGGCGGTCGTCGGCGCCAGCCGCGCGATCCGCGCCGGCGACGCCGACCTGATGGTGGCCGGCGGCGTCGAGTCGATGACCCGCGCCCCGTGGGCGGTGCTGAAGCCGTCGCGCGCCTACGCCACCGGCCCGGCCGAGCTGGTCGACACCACGATCGGCTGGCGGTTCGTGAACCCGCGGATGGCCGAGGTCGGCTCGCTCGACTCGATGGGGGAGACGGCCGAGAACGTCGCCGAGCGCTACGCCGTCGCCCGCGCCGACCAGGACCGCTTCGCGCTCGCCTCGCACCAGCGCGCGGTCGCCGCCTGGGCCGACGGCCGCTGGGCCGGCGAGGTCGTGCCGGTCAGCGCGCCCCCGCGGCGGCGCGGCGGCGAGCCGGTCGTCGTCGACCGCGACGAGGGCCCGCGGGCCGACACCGACCTCGACCAGCTGGCCCGGCTGCGCCCCGCCTTCCGCGCGGGCGGCTCGGTCACCGCCGGCAACTCGTCGTCGCTGAACGACGGCGCCTCGGCGCTGCTGCTGGCCTCCGACGCGGCGCTCGCCGAGCACGGCTGGAGCGCCAGCGTGCGGATCGCCGGCGTCGGGGTGGCCGGCGTCGACCCGGCCTACATGGGGATCGGCCCGGTTCCCGCCACCCGCCGCGCGCTGGCCCGCGCGGGGATCGGGATCGAGCAGCTCGAGGTCGTCGAGCTGAACGAGGCGTTCGCGGCCCAGGCGCTCGCCTGCGTCCGCGAGCTCGGCCTCGACCCGGAGATCGTCAACCCCAACGGCGGGGCGATCGCGCTCGGCCACCCGCTCGGCTCCTCCGGTGCCCGGATCGTCGGCTCGCTGGTCCACGAGATGCGCCGCCGCGGCGCCCGCTGGGGGCTGGCGTCGCTCTGCGTCGGGGTCGGCCAGGGGGTCGCCGTCGTGCTCGAGCAGCCGTCGGCCGGGAGCCCGGCGTGAGCGCCCTCGAGGGGCCGCTGGCCGTCGTCGGCGGCGGCACGATGGGGGCCGGGATCGCGCTGCTCGCGGCGCTCCACGACCAGCGGGCGACCGTCCTGGAGAGCGACGCCGACGACGCCGCCGCCGCCCGCGAGCGGCTCGAGGGCACGATCGCCCGCCGGGTCGAGCGGGGCAGCCTCGACGGCGAGCAGGCCGCCGCCGTCGCGGCGCGGATCGCCGTCGTCAGCGACCACGCCGACGCGCCCGAGCCGGTCGCGGTGATCGAGGCGGTGCCCGAGATCCTCGACCTCAAGCGGACGGTGCTGGCGCGGGCCGCCGCCGCCTGGCCGCGGGCGACCCTGGCCTCGAACACCTCCTCGATCCCGATCGCCGAGATCGCCGCCGGCCTCGACGCGCCCGAGCGGGTCGTCGGCCTGCACTTCTTCAACCCGCCGACCGAGATGGCGCTGGTCGAGCTGGTGACCCCGCCCGGCGCCGACCCGGCCCACGTCGCGACGGCCCGGCGGGTCGCCGACGCGCTCGGGCGGACGGTGGTCGAGGCGGCCGACGCCCCCGGCTTCGTCGTCAACCGCTGCGCCCGCCCCTACTACCTGGAGGCGCTGCGGGTGCTCGAGCAGGGCCTGGCCGACGTCGCCGCCGTCGACGGCGCCTGCGAGGCCGCCGGCTTCCCGCTCGGCCCGTTCGCGCTGATGGACCTGATCGGGATCGACGTCAGCCTGGCCGTGACCCGCTCGATGTGGGAGCGCGGCGACCACGAGCCGCGCTGGCGGCCGAGCCCGCTCCAGGAGCGGCAGGTCGCCGACGGCGAGCTGGGGCGCAAGAGCGGCCGCGGCTTCCACGCCTACGGCGACGGCGCCCCGCGGCGCGAGCGCGTCCGGCCCGCCGACCGGCTGGTCGCGGCCGAGGAGGCGGCCGACCGGGCGGGGACCGCGATCGACGCGCTGCTGGCCGGCGGAGCGCCGCCCGCCGCCGACCTGGCGCTGGCCCGGATCCTGGTCCAGTTGGTCAACGAGGCCCGCTTCGCGCGCGCCGAGGGGGTGGCGACCGCCGACGCGATCGACGTCGGGATGACGGTCGGGCTCAACCACCCGGTCGGCCCCAGCCGCTGGGCGGCGTGGATCGGCGCGGCCCGGGTCGACGGCTTCCTCGACCGCCTGGCCGGCCCCGACCACGACCCCGTCTACCGCCGGCCCGACCCTGCCGCCGTGACCGCCGAGGAGGCCCGATGACGTCCGACGAGACCCGCGCGGTCCGCACTAGCCACCCGCGCGACGGGGTCGCGCTGCTGACGCTCGACCGGGCGGCGAGCCGCAACGTCCTCAGCGACGAGCTGCGCGACGGCCTGATCGCCGCGCTCGAGGCGACCGACGCCGACGACGCGGTCCGCGCGGTGGTGCTGACCGGCGGGGTCGAGGTCTTCGCCGCCGGCGCCGACATCCGCACGATGCGCGACCAGGGCTTCCAGGACGCGATCGCCGCCCGCGGCGCCCGCCTCTGGCCGCGGCTGGCCGCGGTCCGCAAGCCGCTGATCGCCGCGGTCGGCGGCCCCGCGATCGGCGGCGGCTGCGAGCTGGCGCTGGCCTGCGACCTGATCGTCGCCGCCGAGCACGCCGAGTTCTCCCAGCCCGAGGTGCGGCTGGGGATCATCCCCGGCGGCGGCGGCACCCAGCGGCTGGCCCGGGCGCTCGGCAAGCAGCGGGCGATGGACCTGGTCCTGACCGGCCGCCGGGTGCGGGCCGAGGAGGCCCAGCAGCTCGGCTTCGTCAACCGCGTGGTCCCCCGCGACCGGCTTCAGGACGAGGCGCTCGACCTGGCCGAGACGATCGCCCGCCGGCCGGCGATCGCCGTCCAGCTGGCCAAGCGGGCGGTGGTCGCGGCCGACGAGACCCCGCTCACCGCCGGCCTCGCCGTCGAGCGCGAGCTGTTCCTGCTGGCGATGGCCAGCGACGACCGGCGCGAGGGGATGGCGGCCTTCCTCGAGCGGCGACCGCCCCGCTTCACGGGGCGGTGAGCCGGACGACCTAGGAGCAGCAGCCGTCGCCCGGGCCCGCGTGCTCGTGGGCGTGGCAGCTGCCCTCGCCGGGCGCGGTCGGCGGCACGTCGAGCGCCGGGTTGCGGTCGAAGAAGCCCCACGGCTTGAGGCTGAAGCCGAGCCGCGCGACCGGCATCACCGGCCAGTCCTCGGGCCGTGGCACGTGGTGGTGGTTCATCGTGTACCAGACGACGATGTCCGTGTCCTCGATCGCGGCGTCGTCGGCCACCCACCGCGGCAGGCCGTCGCCGCCGGCGTGCTGGTACGGGTACTCGCCGGCCGGGTAGCGCTCGGCCGGGTCGTAGCGGGTCACCCACAGGTGGTGGTCCATGAAGGCCGCGCGGCGGCGGGCCGACGAGCCGGGGGCGGAGAACGGCACCGTGTTCTCGCCCGTCACGAGCCGGTAGCCGACCGGCTGGCCGACCGCGTTGCGGCTGCTCGGGTTGACGACCGTCCAGCTGCGGGCGGTGGTCAGGTCGAGCGAGCGGCGCGCCTCCAGCTCGCTGCGGAGCGGCCGGCTGACCGTCACCCAGGCGTTGCCGTGCGGGTTGTCGGGGCCCTCGGGGACCGGCTCGGTCTGGGTCTCCAGGACCGTGTTGCCGCCGCCGTCGAGGGCGACGTCGAGCCGCGCGCAGAAGACGTGCTGGTGGTGGATCCCGCTCAGGTTCGGGGCCACGAGCTTGCCGTAGGTCGGGCTGACGCCGTCGGCCAGCGCCTGGGTCGCCACGATCCCGGTCGCCTTGACCTCGGACGAGATCGTGCCGTCCTGGTGGAAGTACCAGAAGAAGCCGTACTCGTAGTTGCCGACGGTGACGATCGAGGAGACGACCAGCCGCCGGCCGCGGCGGACCTCGACGTGGCCGGTGCGGAAGTCGGTGTGCTTCCAGAGCAGCCCGTCGTCCTCCTCGTGGAGGCAGATCGCGTTCGGCACCACCACCGGCTCGCCGCGGCCGTCGCTGTAGGCGCCGTCGAAGTAGTGGATGACCCCCAGGCAGTCGCAGCCCAGCGTCAGCGAGTTGGTCATCGTGCCGATGTTGAACTCGCCGATGTCGAGCGGGGTCTGGTAGAAGCGGTCGGGGTCGGCGTAGGGCACGACCATCTCCGCGTACGAGGCCCGGTGGAGGACCGGCCGAAGGCGGCCGCCGTCCTCGTAGCCGATCCGGTGCAGGACCAGCCCCTCGCGGGTGTCGAAGCCGACCCGGAAGCGCCACTTCTGCCAGCGGACCTCGTGGCCGTGGACGCTGAAGCTGGGGCCCTCGGGCTGGCTGATGTGGATCGGGCGGACGTCGGTCCGCAGCGCGGTCCGCTCGGCGCGGTACTCGCCGCTCTCGGCCGGCAGCGGCACCGGGTCGCGATCCTCGAAGTGGACCAGCTCGCCGGTGTCGACGTCGACCAGGCCGAAGACCCCCTCCAGCGGCCGCGCGTAGGCGTTGCCGCCGGGCTCGGGCCGGACGTAGGCGAGGACCCGCGCCAGCCGCCGGTCGCCCTGCTCCTCGGGCCGGTCGTAGACGCCGGCGGAGACCGGGTCGACGTCGACCAGCGAGAGGTCGTCGACCCCGCGGCGGGCGAGCGCGGCCCGGAAGGCGGGGGCGGCGCGGACGGCGGCCTCGACGGCCAGGAACTCCTCGGTCGTCATCTGCGGCTGGACGCCGGGCACCGCGTTGGCGCGGAGGACCGCGTCGGCCTGCAGGTCGACCCGGATCTCGTGGGTGACGGCGGCGTCGCGGTCGTGGAGGACGACGTCGGCGAAGCGGCGGTCGTCCTCGTGGCCGTCGCGGGCCGGCTCGCCGACCGAGACGGAGACGACGCGGACGCCGTCGCCCTCGCCGGGGACGGAGCGGGCGACGGCGGCGGCCCGCCGGATCTCGTCGGGCGTCAGCGGGTCGAGCGCGAACGCCAGACCGGAGTCGTGGGAGGTGGCCATGAAGCGCACTCCATCGCAGAACTATCCATTCGTCAAGTTTTTGTTCGACTGGATCGCGGGGCGGCGGGCGGCTACATTCGACATGTATGCGTGCTGATATGCAGTTGATTGGCGGACGACCCTCGGCGCGGACCTGGCTGGAGCGGCTGGCGGCGGGGGAATGCAGCGCGCGCGAGCTGGTCGCCGACGTGCTGGCGCAGGTCGACGCCGCCGACGAGCGGGTCCACGCCGTGGTCCACCGCGACGACGAGGCGGTGCTGGCCGCCGCCGAGCGGGCCGACGCGGCGCGGGCCGCCGGCGACCGCCGGCCGCTGCTGGGGCTGCCGGTCTCGATCAAGGACGTGCTCGACGTCGAGGGCTGGCCGACGACGGCCGGCTCGCTGGCCCGCGACGGCCACGTCGCCGACCGCGACGCGACGGTCGTGGCGCGGCTGCGGGCGGCGGGGGCGATCCCGCTGCTGAAGACCAACGTCCCGGAGCTGTCGTCGTCGTTCGAGACCGACAACCTGCTCCACGGGCGCAGCGACAACCCGCTCGATCCGACCCGCACGCCGGGCGGGTCGAGCGGCGGCGAGGGCGCGCTGCTCGGCGCCGACGCGACGATCGTCGGGATCGGGACCGACGGCGGCGGGTCGATCCGGGTGCCGTCGCACTACTGCGGCACGGTCGGGCTGCGGCCGACGACCGGCCGGACGCCGGAGACGGGCCTCTGGCCGCCGACCCGCGCCGCCGGCACGATGGACTTCACCTGCGTCGGCCCGATGGCGCGCCACGTCGAGGACCTGGCGCTGCTGCTGCCGGTGATCGCCGGCGCCGACGGGATCGATCCCTATGCGGTCGACGCGCCGCTGGCCGCGCCGCCGGCGCTGGACGGGCGGCGGCTGCGGGTGGCCTGGTACGACCGCCACCCCGACGCGCCCGAGCCGACGGCGGGGACGCGGGCGGCGGTCCGCGCGGCGGTCGAGGCGCTGGCCGCGGCCGGCCACGACGTGCGCGAGATCGAGCCGCCGCGGGTCGGCGGCGAGCGGACGGCGACCACGCTCTTCTTCGCCGCCGCGGGCGCCGACGGCGGGGCCGGGATGCGGGACGCGGTCGCGGCGGCGGGCGGTCGCCACCATCCCCAGTTCCAGGCCCTGCTCGACGGCGCGGCGGCGGCCCCGACCGTCACCGCCGGCGCCTACCTGGCGCTGCAGGAGGAGGTGTTCGGCTTCCGTGCCCGGGTCCGTGCGCTGGCCGCCGAGCACGACGTGATCCTGAGCCCGGTGGTCGCGGGCCCGGCCCCGCGTCACGGCGAGGCCCCGGCCGGCGTCCCGGCCGAGGACTACCTGCGCTACGAGTCGTTCGAGTTCTGCCACCTCAACGCCGTCGCCGGCCTGCCCGCGGCGTCGGTCCCGGTCGCCGTCGAGGACGGCCTGCCGGTCGGCGTCCAGGTCGCCGCCGCCGCCTTCCGCGAGGACCTGGTGCTGGCCGTCGCCGCCCTGCTCGAGCGGGAGCGGGGCGGCTTCCGCCTCAACCGCGAGCTGGCCGCGACGGCGGTCGGCTGACGGCCAGCGTCCGCCGGCCGTGACGTTCTGGTCGCTCGGCGACCGGAACGTCACCGCGGGCGCTAGTCGCGCTGGGCGAGGCCGTGGAAGTGGTCGTCGGCGGCCTCGGCCAGGCCCTCGTGGAGGGCGTCGAAGGTGGCGACGGCCTCGTCGCGCAGCTCGCGCAGGGGGTCGACCTCGCGCGGGAGCTCGGGGTCGGTGGCGGCGAACTCGCGGAAGCGGTGGAACATGACCGTCCGGATCGCGAACGCCTGCTGGGGGGTCAGGCGAGCCTGGTCGCGGGCGCTGCGGTACGGGCGGTAGTCGGCGATGAAGGCGTCGTACTGGCCGCGGACCGCCTCGGTGTCCCAGGCCTGGCCGACGAGGGCGGTCGGGGAGAGGTCGCGCGAGAGCCGGCCGACGAAGACCGAGGCGAACTGCTCGACCTCGAGGTCGCGGAGGACGGCGCGGGCCTCGGGCTCGCGGTCGCGCGCGGCCACCCAGGTGCCGTCCTGGACCGAGCCGAAGCCGAGGAACCGCAGCCGCGACGCCAGCCTCGAGCGGGCCACCCGCCGCGACTCGGGCATCGCGTGCCAGACCACGGTCCAGCTCTCGCTCGACGGCGCGGTGCGGCCGAAGGCGTAGATCCGGCGGTCGCCGTCGCTCAGCAGCTCCTCGGCGCGGGTGGTCAGCGCGTAGAAGACCAGCCGCCCGTCCTTGTGCCGCTCCAGCAGCCCGCGCGTGGCCAGCCGCGCGAGCGCCGCCCGCGCCGCCTCGGTCGAGAAGCCCAGCTCGCCCAGCAGGGCGACCGCGCCGCCCGACCAGATCGTGGCCCGTGGCGCCCGCAGGTGGATGCCCAGGATCGTCAGGACCAGGTCCTGGGGCTGGAGCGCGGGTCGGCCCGCGACCGCCGCCGTGCTCATGCGCGGCCGCTCCGGGCCGCGACGGTGGAGGCGGGTGGGAATTGGCTCAAGCGCTGCATAGCATCCGGTTCGTCAGCCCACAATAGACATCTCGGCCGACGCTCGTCAGGGAGATGTATCCGGCGGGAGTCCCTTGGGCAAGGGGATTTCGGCCCGGTCTGGGAACGTGGACGACTTCCTAAGATCTACATTGCAACTCGCTGCGGTGCAGAGTATGCTCGCGGCGATGGAAGCGAGCACGCAGTGTCCATGTCGCTGACGTCGGAGGAGAACCGGGTGGCCGAGTCGCCGCAGGCGGGCTCGACGCCACTGGTGCACGCCCACGGGATCGTCAAGCGATTCCCGGGCGTCGTCGCCCTCGACGGGGTCAGCATCGCCATCCACGCCGGCACGGTCCACGCCCTGACCGGCGAGAACGGGTCGGGCAAGTCGACCCTGTCGAACGTCATCGCCGGCGCGCTCCAGCCCGACGAGGGGTACCTCGAGGTCGACGGCCAGCGGCGCACGATCGCCACTCCGGCCGAGGCGCTGGAGCTCGGGATCGTCACGATCAGCCAGGAGCTGACGCTGGCCCCGACCCTCAGCGTGGCCGAGAACGTCTTCCTCGGCCGGCTGCCGCGCCGCCGCGGCCGGATCGACTGGAACCAGCTCCACGAGCAGACCCGCGAGATCCTCGACGGGCTCGGCGTCCACGTCGACGTCCGGACCCGCGTCGGCGAGCTCAGCGTCGAGCTGCAGCAGGAGGTCGAGATCGCGCGCGCCGTCTCGTCCGAGGCCCGGCTGCTGATCCTCGACGAGGCGACCAGCTCGCTCTCCGAGGCGGCGACCGAGCGGCTGCTGGCCGTGGTCGAGCGCGAGCGTCAGCGCGGCGCCGCGGTGCTGATGATCTCCCACCGGATGCCGGAGCTGTACGCCGCCGCCTCGAAGGCGACGGTCCTGCGCGACGGCCGCCACGTGGCCGACGTGCCGCTGCCGGAGACCGACGAGCCCGCGCTGGTGCGGCTGATGGTCGGCCGCGAGCTGGGCGACTACTACCGCAAGCGCCGTATCGACCCGGGCGAGACCGTGCTCCAGGTCGACGGCCTGGCGACCCCCGACGGCGAGCTGCAGCCGACCACGCTGACCGTCCGACGCGGCGAGATCGTCGGCGTCGCCGGCCTCGTCGGCTCGGGCAAGGCCGAGTTCGGCATGGCCCTCGGCGGCGCGATCCCCAGCACCGGCAGCGTCCGCGTGCTCGGGAACGAGGTCCGGCTCGACGGCCCGCGCTCGGCGCTCGACGGCGGGATCGGCTTCGTCCCCGACGACCGCAAGCGGGCGGCGCTGCTGCCGACCCGCAGCGTGGCCGAGAACTTCGCCGTCGCCTGGACCAGCCAGCTGACGCGGCGGGGGATCCTCGACGCGCGCGCGGAGCGGCGGCGGGTGGCCGAGGCGATCGACCGCTACGGCGTCGTCACCGCCTCGCCGCAGAGCCGGATCACCACGCTCTCGGGCGGCAACCAGCAGAAGGTCGTCCTGGGCCGGGTCTTCGCCCGCGGCCTCGACGTGCTGGTGCTGAGCGAGCCGACCCGCGGCGTCGACGTCGGCGCCAAGAGCCAGATCTACCAGTTGATGCAGGACCACGCGGCCGAGGGTGCGGGGATCGTGATCATCTCGTCGGAGCTGCCCGAGCTGCTGGGCATCGCCGACCGCATCCTCGTCTTCTTCCGTGGGGCGATCCACGGGGAGTTCGACGCCGCTGGCCTGGAGGAGGAGGAGGTCGCCCACGTGGCGGTCTCCGGGACGCCGCGCGCGACCGCGGCGTGACGCGAACGAGGGAGAACCCTGTGACCCAGAACGATTCCGCGACGGCCCCGCCCGGCGTGCCGGCCGAGGCCCCCGCGCGCAGCGCCCGCGACCTGCTGGGCCGGCTGTCGCTCGGACGCTACACCGGTGTGCTGGTGGCGCTGCTGGCCGTCTGCATCTACCTGTCGATCACGCAGGAGGTGTTCCTGACCTGGGACAACCTCATGAACATCGTCAAGGCGAACACGGTGATCTTCGTGCTCGCCGTCGGCGCGACGTTCGTGATCATCGCGGCCGGCATCGACCTGTCGACCGCCTCGGCCACCGCCGCCTCGGCGATGATCCTCGGCCTCACGCTGCAAGCGGGCTGGGGGATCGCCCTGGTCCTGATCGTGACGATCCTCTTCGGCGTCGCGCTCGGCCTCTTCAACGGCTTCATGATCACGAAGCTGAAGATCTCGTTCCTGGTCGTGACGCTGGGAACGCTGTCGATCTACCAGAGCTTCGCGCTGGTGGTGAACGGCGGCTCGACGATCAGCCTCTTCGGCAAGCCCGGCTTCGGCGTGATCGCCGACTTCGTCAACACCAAGGTCGGGCCGTTCCCGCTGCTGCTGCTGTTCAACGTGCTGCTGCTGCTGGCCGCCGGCGGCGTGCTCCGCTACACCGGCTACGGCCGCGCGCTGTTCGCCGTCGGGTCGAACCCGGAGGCCGCGCGCCTGAACGGCATCAACGTCGGCCGCGTGGTCCTGATCGCCTACACGATCGCCGGCCTCTGCGCGGGCATCGCCAGCGTCGTCCAGGTCGGCCGCCTGACCGGCGCCTCGGCCCAGGCCGACCCGACCCTGCTGCTGACCGTGATCGCCGCGGTCCTGATCGGGGGCACCGCCTACACCGGCGGCGAGGGCGGCGTGCTCGGGACCGTGATCGGCGTGATCTTCCTCGGCGTGGTCCAGAACGGCCTGACGCTGAGCAACGTGTCGGCCTTCTGGCAGGGCACGGTCAGCGGCGTGATCCTGATCAGCGCCGTCGGCCTCGGCGTGCTCCGCGAGCGCGGCGGCAGCCTGCGGTTGCGACGGGCGGCCAGATCGCCCGCGGCGAACGCCGTGCCGGCTCCCGGGTCGACCGCGTGAGCGCGGCGGCCACCAGCCGGCAGGCGTTCGCGCCCGCCGCGCCGTACGCGATGCGGATCGGCGACGAGTGGCGCGCGGGGACGACCTCCTTCGACGCCGTCGACCCGAGCACCGGCGAGGTCTGGGCGCGGATCCCGCAGGGGACCGCGGCCGACGTCGCCGACGCGGTCGCGGCGGCCCGGGCGGCGTTCCCCGCCTGGCGGCGCACGACGCCGGCCGCGCGCCAGGAGCTGCTGTGGCGGATCGCCGACCGGGTCGAGGCCGACCCCGACCGCTGGGCGCGGCTGCTGGCGACCGAGAACGGGCGCCCGATCCGCGAGGCCTACGTCGCCGACGTGCCGACCTGCGCCGGGATCTTCCGCTTCTTCTCGGGCGTCGTCCGCGAGCTGCGCGGCGACCAGATCCCGGTCGAGGCCCCGGACCGGCTGGTCTACACCACCCGCGAGCCGCTGGGCGTGATCGCGGCGCTGATCCCCTGGAACTCGCCGATCATCACGCTCGCCAACAAGGTCGCGCCGGCGCTGGCCGCGGGCAACGTGGTGGTCGTCAAGCCGTCCGAGTTCGCTTCGGCCTCGGTGCTCGAGTTCGCGCGGCTGGTCGAGGATCTGCTGCCGCCCGGCGTCCTCAACGTCGTCACCGGCGACGGGCCGGAGACCGGCGCGGCGCTGGTCGCCCACCCGGACGTGGCCAAGATCACCTTCACCGGCGGACCGGAGACGGCGCGCCGGATCATGACCGCCGCCGGCACCGTCCTGACGCCCTCGATCATGGAGCTCGGCGGCAAGGGCGCGATGATCGTCTGCGCCGACGCCGACGTCGAGCGGGCCGTCTCGGACGCGCTGACCGGGATCTACCTGGCCAACGGCGAGGCCTGCATCGCCGCCTCGCGGCTGCTGGTCCACGAGGCGATCCACGACGACTTCCTGGCCGAGTTCGAGCGCCGCGCGCGCACGATCGTGGTCGGCGACGCGCTCGACCAGCGCTCGCAGTTCGGGCCGATGGTCTCGCGCGGGCAGCGCGACCGGGTCGAGGCCTGCGTCGCCGCCGCCGTCGACGAGGGCGCGGCCCTGCGGGTCGGCGGCGTCCGCCCCGAGCTCGGTGCGCCGTTCGACGGCGGCTTCTTCCTCGAGCCGACGCTGCTGGAGGAGCCGGCCGGCGCGACCAGCGCCTCGCGGAGCGAGATCTTCGGCCCCGTCACGGTGCTGGAGCGGTTCCGCGACGACGAGGACGCGATCGCGCGCGCCAACGGCACGCCCTACGGCCTCGCCGCCGGCGTCTGGACCAGCGACCTGGCGCGGGCGCACCGGATCGCGCAGCGGCTGGAGGTCGGGATCTCGTGGGTGAACACGTGGTTCGACCTGCCGATCGGGGCCCCGATGGGCGGCGTCAAGGAGAGCGGCTTCGGCCGCGAGACGAGCGCGGAGACGCTGCTGGAGTACAGCGCGCCGCGCGTGGTGAACATCGACCTGGGGCCGACCCGGCCCCACCTGTGGGGTGACGCATGACCTCCTCCCTGCTCACGAGCCCCTCCGCGCCCCTCGACGCGCCGCAGCGTTCGGCGCTCGAGGCCGCGTGCGACGCGCTGCTGCCGTCGCTGACCAGCGACGCGAGCGGCGAGGTCGCCCGCTTCTTCGCCGACGGCGCGATCGAGCGCGGGATCGCCGCGGCGGTCGTCGAGGCGGTCCCGGCGCTGCCGGTCGACGCCCGCGAGGCGCTGGTCGGGCTGCTCGACCGGCTCGCCGACGAGGGCTTCGCCGACGCCGCGCTCGACGAGCGGGCGGCGCGGCTGGTGGCCGCCGGCGCCCAGGACGGGCCGGACCGGTTCGCGGTCCGCCAGCTGAAGACGATGACCTTCGGGATGCTCTTCGGCCAGCTGGCCGCCGACGGCCGCAACCCGGCCTGGGGCGCGATCGAGTTCCCCGGCCCGCGGACCGACCCGCCGTCGCCGGAGCAGGCGCCGAAGACGCTGCCGGTGGAGACGCTGGCGCCCGGCGACCAGACCCTGACCGCCGACGTCTGCGTGATCGGCTCCGGCGCCGGCGGCTCGGTGATCGCCGCCCGCCTGGCCGCGGCCGGCCGCTCGGTGCTGGTGCTCGAGGCCGGCGCCTACCGCAACGAGGCCGACTTCCGCCAGATCGAGTCGGTCGGCGCCGAGATGTACCTGGGCAACGGGATCGTCTGGTCGGACGGCGGCCAGCTCGGCCTGCTGGCCGGCTCGGCGCTCGGCGGCGGCACGGTCATCAACTCGATGGTCTGCCTGCCGACCCCGGACGAGATCCGCCGCGACTGGACCGCCCGCGGCCTCGACGGCCTCGATGGCGACGAGTGGGACGGCTGCGTCGACCGCGTCTGGCAGCGCCTCAACGTCAACACCGAGGCGACCAGCTACAACCGCAACACCGAGCTGATGGTGAGCGGTCTCGGCGGGCTCGGCTTCCAGCACCAGCCGCTGCCGCGGAACGTCTCGCTCGACGACGACCCGGCCTTCTGCGGCTACTGCAACGCCGGCTGCCAGCAGGGCTGCAAGCAGTCGACGATGAAGACCTACCTGGAGGACGCGGCCCGCGACGGCGCCCGCTTCGTCGTCCACGCGACGGTCGAGCGGATCACGACCGAGGGCGGCCGGGCGACCGGCGTCGAGGCCACGGTCGAGGGCCCCGACGGCACGACCCGGCTGCGGGTCGACGCGCCGACGGTGGTCGTCGCCGCGGGCGGGATCGAGTCGCCGGCGGTGCTGCTGCGGTCGGGGATCGGCGGCGACGCCGCCGGTCGTTACCTGCGCGTGCACCCGGCGTGGATGGTCTACGGGGTCTATCCCGAGCCGGTCGAGGCCTGGAACGGCCAGATCCAGTCGGCGGTCTCGATGGACCTGACGCACTGCGAGTCGGACACCGGCTTCCTGGTCGAGAGCCTGACCCTGAGCCCGTCGACGACCGCCGGCCAGACCGCCTTCAGCGATCCCCGCCGCCACCGCGAGGAGCTGCTGAAGCTGCGGCGGGTGGCGTCGTGGCACGGCGTCTCGCACGACCACGGCCACGGCCGGGTGGTGCTCGACCGCGACGGCCAGGCGCTGGTCCAGTGGCGGCTGGAGGACGAGGTCGACCACCGCGTGGCCGTCCGCGCCCACGTCGAGCTGGCCCGGATCCACCGCGAGGCGGGGGCCGACGAGGTCTTCACCTTCCACTGGAACGACCGCCGCTGGCGGCGGGGCGAGGACTTCGACGCCTACGTCGCCGAGATCGAGCGGACGCCGGCCGACGAGTTCACCGCCTACTCGGCCCACCAGATGGGCTCCTGCCGGCTCGGCGCCGACCCGGCGACCTCGGTCGCCGACGGCCGCGGCCAGCTGCACGACGTCGAGGGCGTCTGGATCGGCGACGCCTCGGGGCTGCCGACCGCGCCCGGGGTCAACCCGATGATCACGATCATGGCGCTGGCCGAGCGGACCGCGACCCGGATGCTCGAGGCATGAGCGCCGTGGCCGAGCCGTACGCGCCGTCCGGCCCCTACGGGCTGATCGTCGGCGGCGAGGAGCAGCGCGGCGACGGGACCTTCGACGCGGTCAACCCCAGCACCGGCCGCCCGTGGGCCGCGGTGGCGCAGGCGTCGGCCGCCCAGGTCGACGCCGCCGTCGCCGCGGCCCGGGGGGCGTTCACGGGCTGGCGCCGCTCGTCGCTGGAGACGCGCCAGCTGGCGCTGCTGCGGATGGCCGACATCATCGAGCAGACCGACTGGCCGCGGCTGCTGGCGACCGAGAATGGGCGCCCGATCCGCGAGGCCGCGGCCGCCGACGTGCCGACCGCGGCCGGGGTCCTGCGCTACTACGCCGGCCTCGTCCGCGGGCTCCACGGCGAGCACCTGACCGTCGACGATCCGTCGGCGCGGGTCTTCACCGTCCGCGAGCCGCTGGGCGTGATCGCGGCGCTGATCCCCTGGAACTCGCCGATCATCTCGGCCGCGCTGAAGATCGGCCCGGCGGTCGCCGCCGGCAACACGGTGGTCCTGAAGCCGTCCGAGTTCGCCGCCCCGAGCGTCGTCGAGCTGGCCCGGCGGACCGCCGACGTGCTGCCGCCCGGCGTCGTCAACGTCGTCACCGGCGAGGGCCCGCTGGCCGGCGCCGCGCTGGTCGCCCACCCCGACGTCGCCAAGATCTCGTTCACCGGCGGCACCGCCACGGCGCGCGCGATCGCGACCGCGGCCGCCGCCCACCTGACGCCGGCGCTGTTCGAGCTCGGCGGCAAGAGCGCGATGGTCGTCTGCCCGGACGCCGACCTCGACGCCGCCGTCCACGACGCGCTGACCGGGATCCTGTCCCAGAACGGCGAGGTCTGCTTCGCCGCCTCGCGGCTGTTCCTCCACCAGGACGTCCACGACGCCTTCCTGGAGCGGATGGCGGCCGCGGTCGCCGACGTGCGGATCGGCGACGCGCTCGACCCGGCGACGCAGGTCGGGCCGCTGGTCTCGGCCGCCCACCGCGAGCGGGTCTCCGGCTACGTGGCGGAGGCGCGCGCGGCCGGCGCGCGGGTGCTGCTCGGGGGCGACGCGCCCGCGCCGCTGCCCGGCGACCTCGGCGGCGGGTACTACCTGGAGCCGGCGATCGTCGCCGATCCGGAGGGCCGTTCGCTGGCCGCCCGCGAGGAGATCTTCGGACCGGTCGTCGTCGCCCAGACGTGGTCGGACGAGGACGACGTCGTGGCCCGCGCCAACGACAGCGAGTACGGGCTGGCGGCCGGCGTCTGGACCACCGACCTGGGCCGGGCGCACCGGATGGCCGACCGGCTGGAGGCGGGGACCGTCTGGGTCAACACCTGGTTCCAGGTGCCGGCCGGACAGCCGCTCGGGGGCGTGAAGCTGAGCGGCCACGGCCGCGAGCTGTGCGCCGAGACGCTGCACGAGTACAGCACGTCCAAGGCGGTCAGCATGCGGCTCGACCGCGAGCGCCCGCCGCTCTGGGGACGGGATGCCTAGGGACGGGCTGGAGCCCCGGCCGGCGACGGCCGGGGTGCAGGACGACGCGACGGACCCGGACGTCCGCCGCGCAACCACGAACAGGAGAGAGCAGATGGTGCGGTCTTTCACAGGTGCGGCGGCGGTGCTCGCCGCGCTTGCCCTCGCCGCGTGCGGGGGTGACGACGGCGGGAGCGGCGACAAGAGCGGCGGCGCCTCCGGCGGAGGCGGCGGCGGCGCGAAGAAGGTCGCCTACTCGAACCCGGTCGCGGGGCAGCCGGGCCAGGAGGAGCTGATGCTCGGCTTCACCGGCGGCGCCAAGGAGCTGGGCTGGAAGGCGACCCAGATCAACGCCAACCTGTCGCCGGACAAGCAGGTGGCGGACATCGCCACGATGATCTCCCAGAAGCAGGACGGGATCGCCAGCTGGACGCTCGACCCGGGCGCCGCGGCCGGCGCCTACGGCCAGGCGCGCAGCGCCGGCATCCCGGTGATCGGCGTCAACTCCGAGGGCGAGGGCGTCAGCACCTCGGTCTGGTGGGAGCTGAACACCTGCGAGAACGATCCGCCGATCGGCCGGACGGCGAAGATGATCGCCGAGTCGCGCCCGAAGGCGAAGGTGATCATGATCGGCGGGCCGCCCGTGCCGTCGATCAAGGCCTACGAGGACTGCTTCGCCAAGGAGGCGAAGGCCGCCGGCCTGCAGGTCGTGGCGAAGGTCGCCAACACGAAGGACACGGCCGCGACCGCCCAGCCGCTGACGGCCGACGTGCTGACCAAGCACCCGGACGCCGACGCGATCTGGGCCTACAACGACCAGTCGGCGCTCGGCGCCTCGGCCGCGGTCACCTCGGCCAGCAAGAAGGTCTCCGACGGCAAGTCCGACGGGATCATGGTCTTCGGCCAGAACGGCGACGAGGATGCGATCACCGCGATCAAGGACGGTCGCCTGACCGCCACCTGGGACACCGACGCGATCGGCACCGGCTGGGCCGTGATCAAGGCGCTCACCTACTACATCGGTGACGCCAAGACCGACAACCCGCCGAAGAACCTGGTGGTCAAGTCGACGATGTGGACGAAGGACAACGTCGGCGAGTACGTGCCCCCGCGCCAGCGCAAGTACACGGTCGAGACGGCGCCGCTGCTCGACCAGGCGGGCCAGTGAGCGACGGGAACACGCCGTCGCCGGCGGACCGGGCCGCGGCCCGGTCCGCCCCGGAGGGGACGCCGGACGCCGAGATGGTGCCGTCGCCCCTCCGGGGGCTCCCGGTCCGGGAGCAGTCGCTGCCGGCGCTGCTGGAGCGCCAGGCCGCCCGCTACGGCGACAAGCCGCTGCTGCGCTTCGGCGACCTGACCCGCAGCTACGCCGAGGTCCGCGACGCGGCCGCGGCGACCGCCGGCGCGCTGCGCGAGGCCGGCCTGCGGCGCGGCGACCGGCTGGCGCTGATGTGCGAGAACCGGGTCGAGCTGCTCGACCAGATCCTCGCCTGCGCCTGGCTCGGCGCCGTCGCGGTGCCGCTGAACACGGCCCTCCGCGGCGAGCAGCTGGCCCACCAGCTGGAGAACTCCGGCGCCCGGATCCTCTCGATCGACAGCGCCCTGGTCGACGTCCTCGGCTACCTGGAGCCGCCCTCGGCGCTCGAGGTCGTGTGGGCGCTCGACGGCGTCCCGGAGCAGCCGCCGGCCGGCTACCGGGTGACGGTGCCGCCGGCCCCGGCCGCGGCGGTCGACGCCGAGCCGGTCCGCCCCGGCGAGACCGCGGCGATCCTCTACACGTCGGGCACGACCGGCGTCTCGAAGGGCGTCTGCTGCCCCCAGGCCCAGTTCTACTGGTGGGGCGTGCTGGTCGGCGAGATGCTGGAGCTGGAGGAGGACGACGTCCTCTACACCTGCCTGCCGCTCTTCCACACCAACGCGCTGAACGCCTTCGTCCAGGCGCTGGTGGCGGGGGCAACCTATCACCTGGGGCCGCGCTTCTCGGCCTCGCGCTTCTGGTCGCGCGCGGCCGAGGCGGGGGCGACGGTCACCTACCTGCTGGGCGCGATGGTGAGCATCCTGCTGACCCGCCCCGAGGAGCCGGCCGACGCCGCCCACGGCGTCCGCCGCGCGCTGGCGCCCGGCTCGGCCCCGGACGACTTCGCCCGCTTCCGCGAGCGGTTCGGCGTCCAGCTGGTCGAGGGCTACGGCTCGACCGAGACCAACTGCGCGATCGGCGCCTCGTGGCGTCACCAGCGGCCCGGCCTGATGGGGCCGGTACGGGCGGGCTTCCACGCCCAGGTGATCGACGCCGACGGCGTGCCGGTGCCCGACGGGACCGGCGGCGAGCTGGTGCTGCGCCACGACCCGCCGTTCGCCTTCGCGACCGGCTACTTCGCGATGCCGGAGAAGACGGTCGAGGCGTGGTCGGACCTCTGGTTCCACACCGGCGACCGGGTCGTCCGCGACGGCGACGGCTGGTACCGGTTCACCGACCGGATCAAGGACGCGATCCGCCGCCGCGGCGAGAACATCTCGTCGTTCGAGGTCGAGCAGGCCCTGCGCGGCCACGCGGCCGTCGAGGCGGTGGCCGCGTTCCCGGTCGCGTCCGAGGTGGGGGAGGACGAGGTCGCCGTGGCCGTCGTCCCGCGCCCGGGCACGACGGTCGACCCGGTCGACCTGATCCGCTGGTGCGAGCCGCGGCTGGCCTACTTCGCGATCCCGCGCTTCGTGCGGATCGTCGAGCAGCTGCCCCTGACCCCGAACGGCAAGGTCCGCAAGGCCGAGCTGCGCGACGCCGGCGTCGCCGAGGGGACCTGGGACCGCGAGGCCGCGGGCGTGACGCTGAACCGCGGCGTGGTCGCCCCGACCCGGGCCTGAGCGGGCGCGACCGGCGGGCCGCCGCCGGTCACGCCCGCTCGGCGGCCGCCGCCAGCAGCCGGCGCAGCGCCTCGAGCGCGGCGCCGGTCTCGGCGGCGTCCTCGAACACGAGCTGCTGCAGCATCAGCCCGTCGAGGGCGGCGAAGACGACCCGCGCGAGGGCCGGGTCGGCCGGCAGGTCGAAGCGGTCCAGCGCCTCGGCGACGGCGTCGACGTAGCCGTCGTAGAGCGCCCGGACGTCGGCCCGCAGCTCGGGCCGCCGCCGCGCCTCGAGGGTCAGCTCGAACTGGGCGGCCTGGCCCTCGGGCTGGTCGCGCGCGACGGTCACCAGGTCGCCGGCGAAGTCCTCCAGCCGGCCGCTCTCCGGCACCAGCGCGGCGCCGTCGATCGAGGCCCGGGCGAGTGCGGCGAGGGTCTCGTGGACGAGCGCGTCGCGCGAGCCGAAGTGGTACGAGACGAGCCCGTGGGTGACGCCGGCCTCCTGGGCGACGGCGCGGTAGGTCAGCCCGCGGAAGCCGTCGCGGGCGATCACGCGGGTGGCCGCGTCGAGCAGGGCGTCGCGGCCCTCGCTGTAGGCCGGACGGTCGCGGGGGCGCGACGGCATCGCCCGAGGGTACGGGAGCGGTCGGCGCCGCGACCGCTCAGCGGGCTCAGGCGGCGACGGCCGCCGGCTCGCGCTCCAGCAGCGTCAGCACGCTGCGGACGAACAGCCGCACGCCGGTCGGCAGCGCGTCCTCGTCGATGTCGAACCGCGAGTCGTGGTGGTCGGCGGTGATCCCCTTGGCGGCGTTGCCCGCCCCGAGCAGCACGAAGCAGCCCGGCGCCTCGCGCAGGAAGGCCGAGAAGTCCTCGCCGGGCATCACCGGCGGGCCGTCGCTGACGGCCTCGGGGCCGAGCAGCGCGACGGCCGTCTCGGCGACGACGGCGGCGGTCGCCGGGTCGTTGACGACGGCGTCGTAGCCGCGCACGTAGCGGTAGTCGCAGGTCGCGCCGTGGGCGCTGCAGAGGCCGTCGGCGATCTCGCCGATCCGCCGCTCAAGGTGGTCGCGGACGGCGGGGTCGAACATGTTGGTGCCGCCGCCGATCGTGGCGACGGCCGGGATCACCCCGACCGAGCGGCCGGCGTGCAGCTCGGTGACGCCGACCACGGCCGGCTCCAGCGGGTCGACCTCGCGGGCCACCAGGTGCTGGAGGTTGGTGACGATCTGGGCGGCGATCGCGATCGGGTCGATCGCGGCGTGGGGCGCGCCGATGTGGCCGGCGCGGCCGTGGATCTCGATCGTGAAGACGTCGCAGGCGGCCATCACGCGGCCGGGGCTGACGATCGCGGTGCCCCGCTCGAGCGGCGCCCACAGGTGCAGGCCGAGCACGCGGTCGACGCCGCGCATGACGCCGGCGGCGACCATCTGCGAGGCGCCGCCGGGCAGCGCCTCCTCGCCGGGCTCGAAGAGGAACCGGACCTCGCCGGCGAGCTGGTCGCGGAGCGCGGAGAGGACGGTCGCCGCGCCGAGCAGGATCGCCGTGTGGCCGTCGTGGCCGCAGGCGTGCATCACCCCGGGGGTGCGGGAGGCGAACGGCAGGCCGGTCTGCTCCTCGATCGGCAGCGCGTCGATGTCGGCGCGGACGGCGATCGTCGGGCCGGGGCGGGCGCCGGTCAGGAGGCCGACGACGGCGGTCCCGACCGGGCGCTCGACGGTCACGCCCGGCAGCTCCTCCAGCCGCTGCTGGATCCAGGCCGCGGTCCGCTGCTCCTCGAACGACAGCTCGGGGTGCTGGTGCAGGTGGCGGCGCCAGGCGACCACGGAGGGCAGCACCTGATCGACCAGCCGCTCGGTCTCGGTGAGCATCTGGCGCCAGGCTCGCACCGAATTATCCATCTGTCAAGCTTAATGATCTGCACATGACAACGCTGCTATGACGAGTTATAGTGCGACGATGTCCGAGCGATCAGCTGCCGCGCCGGCCATCGATCCGCTGGAGCCCCGTCCCCGGCGGGCGCCCGCGGGCCACTGGCCCGACTTCACCACCTACTTCCTGCGCTACCCGCCGGGACTGCGCGACGTGGTGCGGGTCACCTTCGGCGCCTCGGGCCCCGGCGCCGGTGCCTTCGTCGACCGGGCGATCGAGCTGCTGCAGGGCCCCGACGGCGCCCGCACGGTCGAGCGGGGGCGGGTGCTGGTGCCGGCCGATCCCCAGACGCAGCTGGTCTTCGCCTACTGGGACGACCCGGTCGCCCACCGCCGCTGGGCGGGCAGCCCGGCGGTCGACCGGCTGGTCGACGGCCCGGCGCCGCCGGCCCACTGGTGCGAGACCGCGGTCCTGCCGCTGACCCACAGCGAGGCCCACTTCGGTCACGAGATCCGCCAGACCGGCCTCGGCCGGCTGGAGGGCACCCGCCACGAGTTCTGCCCGATGGTCGGCTACTGGGGCGCGGCCCGCGACCGGATCCCCGCCTCGGCCGACGACGAGCTGGAGCCGGGCGCCGTGGTGCCCGGCCCGATCGCCGGCGGCGCCGGCGACCAGTGGATCGTGGCCCCCGGCAACCTCTGCACGATCCGCACCTCGCAGGACTGGCACGGGGCGCCGGCCGACCACCTGGCGTGGTACCGCGAGCGGGTCGAGCCGGTCCTGCGGGCCGGCGTCGAGCACCTCCACGGCGCCCCGCGCGAGTCCGGCTGCGTGGCCGTCCGCTACGTCCAGGAGACCGACCTGGCGGGCGTCGACGTCGACCGCACCTGCGTCCTCGGCCACTTCCGCTCGCTCGGGCACCTGGAGACGTGGGCCCGCGACCACCCGACCCACCACGCGATCTTCGCCTCGGCGATGGAGATGATCCACCGCTTCGGCGAGGAGCTGGGGATCCGGCTCTTCCACGAGGTCAGCGTGCTGCCGCTCGGCCGCTGCCACGGCCGCTACGTCGGCTGCGCCGACGACACCGGCCTGCTGCGGCGGGTCGACGCCGAGGCGTGACCCGCGCGGGGTCCGGCCGCCGACCCCCGGCCGGCCGGACCCCGAAGGGCGATCAGCCCTCGACCCGGGTCGCCCCGAGCTGCGCGTAGACCGCCGGCCGGCGGGTCCGGATCCGGTGGGCGATCGCCAGCCCGGCGAGCACCAGCGGCACGTGCAGCCACGGCAGCGCGTTGATCACCGACGAGTCGCTGCCCGTCAGCTGCGGGTAGTTGGTGATCGAGAGCACGGTCGCCGCGCCGAGGCCGACGGCCGCGATCGCCGGGCAGGCGGTCGCCGCCCAGCCGCGCCGGCCCTTGCGCCAGAGCAGCGCCGCGATCGCGACCGAGGTGGTCGCCATCAGCGCCAGCAGGCCGACGGCGCCGAAGCCGGTCATCGCCGTCGAGAGGTTCAGCAGCGGGTCGAGGTCGGCGATCGCGAAGCCGCCGACGATCACCACCACGATCGCGATCTGGGCCAGGCCGGCGCGGTAGGGCGAGCCGAAGCGCGGGTGGGTGCGGGCCAGCGGCGCCGGCATCGCGCCGTCGCGGGCGAGGGCGTAGAAGTAGCGCGAGGCGGCGTTGTGGAAGGCCAGCACCGCGGCGAACGAGCTGGTCACGATCAGCACGCTGAGGGCGTCGGTCCAGGCGCCGGTCAGGTAGCGGTCGCTGAGCCCGAAGACGAAGCCGCCCGGGTCCTTCGCGGCCGTCGCCGAGGCCTGGTCGAAGCCGACCCCGGCCAGCAGGCACCAGGCGGTCAGCACGTAGAAGACGCCGACCACCGCGATCGCGCCGTAGGTCGCCCGCGGCACCGTCCGCAGCGGGTTGCGGGCCTCCTCGGCGTAGATCGCCGTGCCCTCGAAGCCGAGGAACGAGGTGAAGGCGTAGATCACGGCGACCCCGGCCCCGGCGCCGAAGACGGTCCCGGGGGAGAAGGCGTCGAGCTCGAGCGCCGGCAGCCCGCGGTCGGCGAGGATCGCCACGTCGAGCACCACCAGCAGCAGCACCTCGGCGGTCAGGGCGACGGCCAGCACCCGGGCCGCCATCGTGATCCGCCGGTAGCCGAGCGCGGCGACGATCGCGATCCAGACCGCCGCCCAGACCGGCCACGGCAGCGTGATGTGCAGCAGCCGCGAGAAGGTGTCGTGGGAGAAGAAGGCCAGCGCGCCGCAGGTGGCCGCGGCCAGCGACGTGTAGCAGACGGCCGCCAGGTAGGCCGCGACCAGCCCGAGCGAGCGGTCGAGCCCCTGGGCGATGTAGGCGTAGAAGGCGCCGGCGTTGCGGACGAACGGCGTCGCGCGGGTGTAGCCGACGGCGAAGAAGGCGAGCGTGATCGCCGCCACCAGGTACATGCCCGGCGTGCCGACGCCGTTGCCGAACGCGAACGCGATCGGCAGGATCGCGACCACGACGGCCATCGGGGCGGCGGCCGCGATCACCATGAAGACGATGTGCGGCGCACTCAGCGAGCCACGGTCGAGCCGGTCGGCGGCTGGTGGGTCGGCGGGCGCGGCGGCGCCGCGGGGCGACCCGGAGGGGTCGGTCATGGGGTCTCCTCGAGGGTGGTGGCGACGCGAGCGGCGGCGCCAGGGGTGGACTCCGGCGCGGACGCTACGGTCTCCATATCTGCGGAGTCAAGTGCAGATAATCGGCCGCCTCGCGGGTGCGCGCGGGGTGGTAGGGCCAGGGCGAAAAGCCTCTGCAGTCGCTATTGATCTGCATGGAACTGCGCTGGTATGGTGACTTTCGTGGGAGAGGGAACGGCTCGGTGAGGACCACGGCGGGAGGCGCGGACGGCGAGGCCGTGATCGCGGCCGCGTACGAAGCGCGCTACGAGCGCCATCCGGCCGCCGAGCGCGACACCACGGCGCTGCTGGCCGAGGCGTTCGACGGCGTGCTGGCCGACGCCGGCCTGACCGCCGCCGACGTCGACGGGCTCGGCGTGGCGTCGTTCTCGCTCCAGCCCGACCACGCGATCGACCTCTGCTGGCGGCTCGGGATCAGCGTCCGCTGGATGATGGAGGACCCCCACGGCGGGGCCAGCGCCATCAACCTGCTGCAGCACGCGGTGCGGGCGGTCGAGGCCGGTGACGCCGAGACGATCGTGCTGCTGGCCGGCGACCACCTCGACCGGGCGGCGTTCGCGCGGCTGGTCCGCCAGTACAACCGCGCGACCGCCGAGCAGCTGGTGCCGCTGGGCTACCAGGGGCCGAACGCGCTCTTCGCGATGATGACCAGCCGCTACGGCGAGGCCCACGGGCTCGAGCGCGAGGACTTCGGCTGCGTGCCCGTCGCCCAGCGGGCGTGGGCGGGCCGCAACCCCGGCGCCGTCTACCGCGCCCCGCTCGGCCTCGACGAGTACCTGGCCGCCGCGCCGGTGGCCACGCCGCTGACCCGCTACGACTGCGTGCCGGTGGTGGCCGGCGCCGACGCGATCGTCGTCACCCGCCGCGAACGGGCCCGCGGCCCGGCCGTGCGGGTGCGGGCGATCGCCCAGCTCCACAACGACGACCAGCAGCAGGACGACCGGCTGCGGTCCGGCTTCGCGACCCTCGCGCCCGAGCTCTGGCGGACCGCCGAGGTCGCGCCCGCGGACGTCGACGCGGCCTACGTCTACGACGACTACCCGGTGATGGCGATCGTCCAGGCGGCCGACCTGGGCCTGGTCCCCGACGGCGACCTGCGCCGCTGGCTGCGCCGGACCCTGGTCGAGGACGGCTGGCCGCTGAACACCTCCGGCGGGCAGCTCTCGGCCGGGCAGGCCGGGGCCGCGGCCGGGCTCCACGGGGTGGTCGAGGCGGTCCGGCAGCTGCGCGGTCAGGCCGGCGAGCGCCAGGTCCCCGCCTGCGAGCTGGCCGTCGTGACCGGCTACGGGATGGTCCTCTACCGCCACGGCGCCTGCCACGGCGCCGCCGTCCTGGAGCGGCTCTCGTGAGCACGCCGCTGCGGATCCCCGTCTGCGACCGCTGCGCGCTGGCGCTCTGGCCGCCGCGCTCGCGCTGCCCGCGCTGCGGCGGCGGCGCCTGGCACGACGGCGACGGCTCGCGCGGGCGCGCCGAGCAGACGACCGACCTGGCCGGCGACGACCCGCTACGGCTGGCCACCGTCCGCCTGGACGCGGGACCGGTGGTGATCGCCAGCGCCCCGGGCGTCGCGCCCGGCGAGCGGGTGACGCTGTCGCTCGACGCCGGCGCGCTCCAGGCCGACCCCGCCAACGAGGAGCGCGAGTGAGCTTCCTGACCACCCCCGACGGCACCCGGCTGCGGATCAGCGACCGCGGCGAGGGGCCGCCGATCCTGCTCGTCCACGGCTGGAAGGGCTCCCACCGGCTGTGGGACCGGACGGCCGAACGGCTGCTCGACCGCCACCGCGTGGTCCGCTTCGACCTGCGCGGGATGGGGGAGTCCGACAAGCCGCGCGGGCCCTACGACTTCGACCGGATGTCCGACGACGTCGGCGCCGTGATCCGCCAGCTGGAGCTGGACGACGTCACGCTGGTCGGCTGGTCGATGGGCTGCACCGTCTCGCTCAGCTACCTGGAGCGGGACGGCCACGGCGTCGGCCGGGTGGTGCTGACCAACGGCCCGCTGCGGCTGACCCAGGCCGACGACTTCCCGCACGCGATGCCGGCCGCCCAGTTCGAGGGCTACCTGCGCGACCTGGCCGACGGCTGGCCGGCCAGCGAGCGCGAGTTCCAGCGCGAGTCGCTGCTGCCCGACGCCGATCCCGCCGTCCTCGATTGGATCTACGGCGTGGCGCTGCAGACCCCGCTCGACGTCGCGCTCGAGATCGTCCGCGCCCAGATCCAGCTCGACATGCGGCCGGCGGTCGCGCGCCTGCGGGTGCCGGTGCTGGCCGCCTACGCCGACGGCGATCCCTACTACCCGACCAGCCTCGCCGACCACATCGCGGCCAGCGCGCCGGACGGCCGGGCTGTGATCTTCCGGGCGAGCGCCCACTGCACCCCGATCGAGGAGGCGGCGACCTACGCCGACGTCCTCTCGCGCTTCGCCACCGACCCCGACTCGCTTCCGACCCCGTAGAGCCCCGAAGGAGCCCCATGTCCGATCCCCGCCTGAAGACCCTGCTCGACGGCCTGACCGACGGGTCGGTCCAGGTCGTCGACCTGACGCAGCCGCTGAGCGAGACGACGCCGGTGCTGGTGCTGCCCGACCCGTTCGCCAACACGCCGCACCTGTCGCGCAAGCGGCTCTCGCGCTACGACGCCGACGGTCCCGCCTGGGCCTGGGACGTGCTCGAGCTGGGCGAGCACACCGGCACCCACCTGGACGCGCCGATCCACTGGATCACCGGCAAGGAGGGCGAGGACGTCGCCTCGATCCCGCCGGCGCGGCTGGTCGGCCCGGCGGTCGTGATCGACCGCACGGCGCAGGTCGCCGAGGACCCCGGCTACCTGCTGACGGTCGCCGACCTCGAGGCCCACCAGGCCGAGCACGGCCCGATCCCCCCGGGTTCGTGGGTGCTGTTCCGGACCGGCTGGTCGGCGCGCGCCAACGACGAGGCGGCGTTCCTCAATGCGGGGCCGGAGGGGCCGGTCACGCCGGGCCCGGACGTCGAGGCGTCGCGGTGGCTGGCCGAGCACCCGAACGTGGTCGGCTTCGGGGTCGAGACGGTCGGGATCGACGCCGGTGCGGCCGGCGGCTTCGACCCGGGCTTCCCGGTCCACAACTTCCTGCTCGGCGCGGGCCGCTACGGCCTGACGCAGCTGGCGAACCTGGACGCGCTGCCCGCCTCGGGCGCGCTGATCGTGGTCGCCCCGCTGAAGCTCGTCGACGGCACCGGCAGCCCGTCGCGGGTCTTCGCGTTCGTCGAGCGCTGACCGACCAGGGCGCGGGTTAATACGTCAACTATTTTACGGGTTGACATACACGGTCGGGCGACGGAGCATGGCGTCCATGACGTCGCTCCCGCCCGACCGCGCCCCGCGCCCGACCGCCGCCCGCCCGACCGCCGGAGACCGCGCGTGAGCGCCCCGGTCGTCGGCTGGATCGGGCTCGGCGAGATGGGCCGCCCGATGGCGGCCAACCTCGTCCGGGCCGGCTGGCGGGTCGTCGCCTTCGACCGCGACGGGGCCCGTCTGGCCGCCGCCGCGGAGGACGGGATCGAGGCCGCCGCCGACGTCGCCGCGGTCGTCGCCGCCAGCGACCGGATCGTGACGATGCTGCGGACCGGCGCCCAGACCGAGCAGCTGCTGCTGGGCCCGGACGGCCTGGTCGCGCTGGCCGGGCGGCCGCTCGACGTGATCGTGATGAGCACGATCGATCCGGAGTCGATGCGGCGGCTGGCCGCGGCGGCCGCCGAGCGCGACGCGACCGTCCTCGACGTGCCCGTCAGCGGCGGCGTCCGCGGGGCCGAGGACGCGAGCCTGGCCGTGATGGCGTCGGGCCCGCCGGCGGCGCTCGAGCGGGCGCTGCCGATGCTCGACCTGCTCGGGGCGCGCACCTACCGGCTCGGCGACGCCGCCGGCGCCAGCCAGGCGGCCAAGCTCGCCAACCAGGTGATGATGGCGGTCGCGATCGCCGGCACCTACGAGGCGCTGGCGCTGGCCCGCGACTACGGGCTCGAGGACGGCCCGGTGATCGACGCGGTCTGCGCCGGCACCGGCGCCAGCTGGCCGCTCGCCCACTGGGACTGGATGCGCAGCCTCTGGGAGCAGTACGTGCCCGACAACGCGCTCGACATCCTCGACAAGGACCTGAAGGCGGTGATGGCCGCGATCGGCGAGCGGGGGGTCGAGATGCCCGTCACCGACGCGACCTTCCGGCGGCTCTCGACGCTCTGGTCGGCGGCCCGCGAGCAGGCCGCCGGTCAGGCCAGCTCGAAGTAGCGGGCGAAGTACTCCAGATGCCGCCGCATCGCCGCCTCCGCCGCGGCCGGGTCCCGCGCCTCGACCGCCTCGACGACCGCGTCGAGGTGGCCGAAGAGCAGCTGCGGGTCGATCCCGCGGGCCTCGTCGCTGAAGCGGCGGAAGGCGGTCGAGGTCGCGTCGACGAAGCCGATGATCAGCGGGTTGTGGGTGCAGTCGGCGAGCGCGGCGTGGAAGGCCAGGTCGGCGGCGAGCGCGGCGTCGGGATCGAGCGGTGGCCCGCCGGGCAGGGCCGCCTCCAGCCGCAGCAGGTCCTCGGCGCTGCGGTGCTCGGCGGCCGAGGCGGCGCTCAGCAGCTCGAGCGCGTGGCGGACCTCGAACAGCTGGGCGTAGGTCAGCGTCCGCATGCTGAGCGAGAGCGAGATCACCTCGGCGACGCTGCTGCCGAGCGCCCGCAGCGACATCTCGGCCACCCGGTAGCCGCCGGTGCGCCCGCGCGAGGAGACGAGCACGTGGTCGGCGCGGAGCGTCCGCAGGGCCTCGCGGGCGGTCGGCCGGCTGACGCCGAACATCGCCGCCAGCCGCTCCTCGCTCGGCAGTCGGTCGCCCGGCTTCAGCTGCCCGTCGAGGATCGACTGCTTGATGCTCGAGGCGATCTGCTGGGGCGCGGACTGGACCTGCTGCGGGGCGGTGAACGGCGTGTCGTCCATGCCGAGAATTGTAAACAATTTTACAGGTTGACATGCGATTTCCGGCTGCCGATGATGGCGCGATGAGCTACGCGATCGGGATCGACGTCGGCGGCACCTTCACCGACTTCGTGGTCGTCGACGAGCGCGACCGCTCGTACTGGGCGCACAAGTCGCCGAGCACGCCCGCCGATCCCTCCGAGGGACTGCTGCGCGGGCTCGGCGAGATCGCCGAGGGCCTGGGGCTGGCCCCGGCCGCGTTCCTGGCCCGGATCTCGCTGATCGTCCACGGCACCACCGTCACCACCAACGCGGTCCTGACCGGCCGCGGCGCCCGCACCGGGCTGCTGACCACCGAGGGCTTCCGCGACGTGCTGCAGATGCGGCGCGGGGTCCGCAGCCGCGAGCACCTCTACGACAACACCTACGTCGCCCCGCCGCCGCTGGTCCCGCGCGAGCGGCGGCTGCCGGTGCCGGAGCGGATCGACGCCGCCGGCGAGGTCCGCCGGCCGCTCGACCGCGAGGCGCTGGCCACGGCCGTCCGCCAGCTGGTCGACGACGACGTCGAGGCGCTGGCCGTCTGCTTCATGCACGCCTACGCCGACGACCGCCACGAGCGCGAGGCGCGGGCCGTGATCGAGGAGCTGGCGCCGGAGCTGTTCCTCTCCGTCTCCTCCGAGGTGCTGCCGCAGATCCGGCTCAACGACCGCGTCAGCACGACGGTGATGAACGCCTACGTCGGACCGGTCCTGCGCCGCTACGTCGAGCGGCTGGTCGGTCGCCTGGCCGCCGACGGCTTCCCCGGCGTGCTGCTGGTGATGCAGTCCAACGGCGGCGTCGCGACCCCGGCCGTGGTCTCGCGGCTGCCGGCCACGACCGTCCTCTCGGGGCCGGCCGGCGGTCCGGTCGCGGCGCTCGCCCACGCCCGCCAGCGCGGCGACGCCGACTGCATCCTGGTCGACATGGGCGGCACCAGCTACGACGCCTCGATCGTCCGCGACGGCGCCGTCCAGACCACCCGCGAGGGCCAGATCGACCGCCACCCGATCTCGCTGCCGATGACCGACGTCCACACGATCGGCGCCGGCGGCGGCTCGATCGGCTGGCTCGACGAGGGCGGCCTGCTGCACATGGGCCCGCAGAGCGCCGGCGCCCACCCGGGGCCGGCCGCCTACGACCGCGGCGGCACGCTGCCGACCTGCGCCGACGCCGACCTGCTGCTCGGCTACCTCGACCCGGCCTACTTCCTGGGCGGGCGGATGCCGCTGCGCGAGGACCTGGCGCGGGCCGCGATCGAGCGGCACGTGGCCGGGCCGCTCGGCCTCGACCCGGTCGCCGCGGCCGGGGCGATGATCGAGGTGATCACGCTGGTGATGGCCGCCGGCACCAAGGACGTGGCGCTCGGCCGCGGCTTCGACCCGCGCGAGCTGCTGCTGGTGGCGGCCGGTGGGGCCGGCCCGCTGCACGCCGGCATGATCGCCGAGGAGCTGGAGATGGATCGCGTGGTGGTGCCGCGGATGTCGGCCGTGATGTGCGCCTTCGGGATGCTGCTGGCCGACCTCCGCCACGACTACGTGCGCAGCCACAGCCGGCCGTGGGAGCGGCTCGACGTCGCCGAGGCGCGCGGGATCGTCGACGAGATGATCGCCGCCGGCGTCGCGGCGCTCGAGGAGGAGGGGATCGCCCCGGCCGACCGCTCGTGGACGGCCAGCGCCGACCTCCGCTACCGCGGCCAGCACCACGAGGTGACGGTGACCTTCCCGCCCGAGGACCTGGCCGACGAGCGGCTGACCCGGATCGAGGAGGCCTTCCACCGCCGCCACGAGGAGCTGTACGGGTTCTCCTCGCGCGGGCGGCCGATGGAGGTCGTGACCCTGCGGGCGACCGTCCGCGGACGCCGGCCGCCGCTCGACCTGACCGTCCCCGCCGCCGGCGAGGACCCGCCGCCGCGCCGCGGCCGCCGTCGGGCCTACCTGCCGTCGACCCGCAGCATGGAGGAGATCGAGGTGATCGACGGCGACGCGCTGCGTCCCGGCCACCGGCTGGTCGGCCCGGCGATCGTCGAGGGATCGACGACCTCGATCTTCGTCCCGGAGGCGTTCGACGTGCTGGTCGACGCCACCGGCAGCATCGTGATGCACCGCAAGGGCGTGGAGGCCTGATGTCCAGCGATCCGATCCTGACCTCGATCATCGCCAGCCGGCTGAAGACGATCGGCCAGCGGATGGGCGTGGTGGTCGAGCGCAGCGCGCGCTCGCCGCTGCTCGTCGAGGGCCGCGACTTCTCGGTCGGGATCTACGACCGCGACGGCACCCTGATCGAGCAGACCGAGTACATCCCGGTGCTCGGCTACGCGACCACGCCGGGGATGCGCCACATCGCGCAGCGGTTCGCCGGCGACGTCGCGGCCGGCGACGTGATCCTCCACAACGACCCCTACACCGGCGGCAACCAGCTGTCGGACTGGAAGGTCACCAAGCCCGTCTTCCACGGCGACGAGCACGTGGCGTGGGTGGTGATCGTCGCCCACCAGGCCGACATCGGCGGCAACGTCCCGGGGTCGTACAACCCGCAGGCGACCGACATGTGGCAGGAGGGCCTGCGGATCACGCCGGTCAAGATCCACGCCGCCGGCGAGCGCCGCGAGGACGTCTGGGACCTGATCTTCGGCAACGTCCGGCTCGACGTGGTCGCCGACGACGTGACCGCGATGATCGGCGCCTGCACGGTCGGCGAGCGCGAGCTGGTGGCGCTGCTCGACCGCTATGGCGTCGACCGCTTCCGGAGCGCGGTGGCGGGGATGCTCGACGCCGCCGAGCAGAGCGCCGGCCGCGCGATCGCCGCGATCGCCGACGGCACCTACCGCGCCGAGTGGGTCGTCCACGACGACGGCATCGACCACGACGGGGCCTGGACGATCCGGCTGGCGGTGACCGTCGCCGGCGACCGGATGACCTTCGACTTCGCCGGCACCGACGACCAGGCGGCGGGCTACATCAACACCCCGCGGGCGGTGACGATGTCGGCGGTGATGATCGCCTTCTTCATGGTCGCGGAGGAGGAGATCCCCCACAACGACGGGGTCCTGCGGCGGATCGAGGTGCTGACCCCCGAGGGCAGCCTGGTCGACCCGACCTTCCCGGCGCCGACCTGCTTCGGCAACCACGTCGCCGACCAGCTGGCGGCGGTGATCATGCTGGCCCTGGCCGACGCGGTGCCCGAGCGGGTGACGGCCTGCTGGAACCACCTGCTGGCCTCGATCGTCAACGGCTGGGACGACCGCCACGAGCGGCCCTACGTCGACATCCTGCTCAACGCCTGCAAGGGCGGGGGCGGGGCGACCTTCGGCGCCGACGGCTTCGACCACATCGGCCTGATCGGGTCGGGCGGGGCGATCGCGGCCCAGGACCCGGAGATGTTCGAGGTCGTCAACCCGCACCTGCTGCACCGCTTCGAGTACCTGCCCGACTCGGCCGGCGCCGGCCGCTGGCGCGGCGGGCTGGGGGTGGTGACCGAGCTGGAGTTCCTCGACGACGGCGCCCAGGCGAGCATCTTCGGCGACGGCGACACGCCCGACACGACCGCCTTCGGGATCCGCGGCGGCGGTCGCGGGTCGGTCAACGAGATCGAGTTCCGCTACCCCGACGGCGAGGTCCACCGCCCGCGGCTGAAGGACCTGGTGACGGCGATCCCGCGCGGGACGGTCTACCGCCAGCTGGCCGGCGGCGGAGGCGGCTACGGCGACCCGCGCGAGCGCGACCGCGAGGCGGTCGCCGCCGACGTCCGCGGTGGCGTCGTCTCCCCCGAGGCCGCCCGGGAGTTGTACGGCTGGGAGGGCTGAGGTCGCCCACCCCGCTCGCGTGGCGGTTGACCCCCGGCGTCCGGGGGCAAACCGCCACGCGAGCGGGGGTGGGGGGCCGGACGGGGTGGTCAGCGGGCCAGGTAGCCGCCGTCGATCGCCAGGTCGACGCCGGTCACGAAGCGGGCATCGTCGCTGGCCAGGAAGGCGACCGCGGCGGCGATGTCGTCCGGCTCGCCGACCGTGCCGAGCGGGGTCAGCGCGCGGACAGCGGCGTCGGTCTCGGGATCGGTCAGGTGGTCGGCGGTCAGCGGCGAGCGGATCATCCCGGGGGAGACCGCGTTGACGGTGATCCCGTACGGCCCCATCTGGACCGCCAGCGCCCGCGCCAGCTGGGCGACCGCGGCCTTCGTCATGCAGTAGTGGGCGCCGGCGCCGGTGCCGCCGACCAGTCCCGCGACCGAGGCGGTCAGCACGATCCGGCCGCCCTGGCCGCGGTCGCGCAGGATCCGGCAGGCCTCGCGGGCGGTCCACCAGACGCCGTCCTGGTTGACCCGCACCGTGCGCGCGTAGACCTCCGGATCCTCCTCCGGCAGCTCGGTCGCGGGCTGGGGCGAGATCCCGGCGTTGGCGACCACGACGTCGAGGCCGCCGAGCCGCTCGAGCGTGGCGGCGAAGGCCCGCCGGACGGCATCGCCGTCGCCGACGTCGCACGGCTCCGCGATCGCGCGGCCGACCCCGTCGGCGGCGATCAGCTCGTGGGTCGGCAGCGGCCCGTCGAGGTCGGGGCGGCGCGGCGTCGGGTCGAGGTCGAGGCAGGCGACGGCGGCTCCCTCGGCGGCCAGCCGGAGGGCGATCGCCCGGCCGATCCCGTTGGCGGCCCCGGTCACCACGGCGACCCGGCCGGTCAGGCGCGCAGACGTCATCGGTGGCCTCCGTCCCACGCTCGCGTGGCGGATCGGCCCCGCGCGCCGGGGGTCAACCGCCACGCGAGGCGGGCGGTGCGGGTGGGACGGGCGAGGCGGTGGGTCATGGGATGTCGGCCAGGTGCCCGATCACGGCGGCGGCGGCGCGGGCGTCCTCGCCCAGCCGCCGCGGGTCGACGTGCTCGGGCGTGTCGCCGGGCGAGTGGTAGTAGGGGTGGGGCGGAGGCCAGCGCCACAGCCAGCAGGCGTCGATCCCGGCGTCGACGAACGGCGCGTGGTCGGCGTAGGGGAAGGCGGCCGCGTCGACCTGCTCCTCGGCGACCCAGCCGCTGGCGGCGGCCGCGTCGCGGGCGAGCGCGGCGATCCCGGGGCTGGCGACGATCGTGCGGGTGGCGGCCAACGGCGGGCCGAGCGCGTCGAGGTTGACCATCGCCACCGTCCGCGCCGGATCGCAGCGGCGGGCGTGGTGGTTCGACCCCCAGCAGGCCGGCTCCTCGCCGGCGAAGGCGACCAGCTCGATCGTCCGCCGCGGCCGCGCGGGACGGCCGGCCCACCAGCGGGCCAGGCCCAGCAGCGCGGACAGGCCGGTGGCGTTGTCGGAGGCGCCGGGGCTGTCGCGCTGGCTGTCGTAGTGGGCGCCGACGACGATCCGCTCGCGGCCGCGGCCGGGGATCTCGGCGACGACGTTCGCGGTCCGGTCGGCGCCGTAGCGGGCGCCGTGCTCGACCGCGACCGCGGGAGCGGGAGCGCCGTCGGCCAGCCGCTCGATCAGCCGCGCGCCGGCGGCGGCCTCGACGGTCACGCCCGGGAAGGGCAGCACCCGGCCCTCCCACGGCGGCCCGGCGGGCGGCGGGTGGAAGCTGGCCGTGAACGCCCCGACCAGCCCGTCCGGGGCCGACCCGACGTGGACCAGCGCGGCCACGGCGTGCGGCCGCAGGCGGGCGGCGACCGGGAACAGCAGGTCGCTGCGGACGACCGCCACCGCGCCGGCCAGCGGACCGCCGCGGGCGATCTCGGCGGCGATCTCGTGCTCCTCGCCGCCGCCGAGGAAGCGTCCGGGACCGGTGGCGCCGGCGGCGGCGGTGCCCTCCAGCCCGCGGGCCGGCAGCGAGCCGATCCCGACCGCCACGCAGGTCGCGCGCTCGGGGCGGTAGGCCAGGTAGGGCAGCTCGTCGCAGCGGACCCGGGCCGCGCCGGCCTGGCGCAGGTCGTCGAGCAGGATCGCCCGCGCCCGCGCCTCGCCGCCGGTCCCGCAGGCCCGCGGGCCGAGCGCCGCCAATCGCCGGACGTCGGCGATCAGGGCCTCGTCCGCGAGCGGGTCGCTCACAGCGCCTCGGGTGGCAGGTCGGTGGCGATCGGGGCGCCGGCCTCGGCGGCCCGCAGGGCCACCAGGACCGAGAAGTCGCGGTCGCCGTGGCCGCGGTCGCGGGCCTCCTCATAGCTCTCGCGGGCGAGCGCGGCGGCCCGCAGCGGCACCCCCAGCTCGTCGGCGTACTCGGCGATCACGCGCAGGTCCTTGCACATCAGCCGGACCGCGAAGTCGGCCTCGGTGCGGCCGGCCAGGACCGTCCGCGGCATCCACTGCTCGAGGATCCAGCTCGACCCGCTGCCGCCGGCGATCGCGGCCCGGATCCGGTCGAGGTCGCCGCCGGCGCGGGCGGCCAGCGCCAGCCCCTCGGCGATCGCGACCGAGATCACCGAGCCCATCAGGTTGTTGACGAGCTTCGTCAGCTCGCCGTGGCCGAGCGCCCCGACGTGGACCGGGTTCCCGATCGCCGCGAGCGCGGGCCGGCAGGCGGCCACGTCGGCGTCCTCGCCGCCGACCATGATCGCCAGCGTGCCCTCGCGGGCGGCGACCGGCCCGCCGCTGACCGGGGCGTCGACGACCGCCGCGCCGGAGGGCCGCAGCCGCTCCGCCACCAGCGCCGGCGTGGCGACCGCGACCGTGCTGCAGAGCACGACCACGTCGCCCGCCGAGGCGCCCGCCGCCAGCCCGTCGGGGCCGTCGACGCACTCCAGCACGTCGGGCGTGTCGGGCAGCAGCACCAGCACCACGTCGCAGGCGGCGGCCAGCTCGCGCGGGGTCGCCTGGGCCTGGATCGCGCCGGTCAGCGCCGCGACCCGCTCGGGGGAGCGGTCGTGGACGTGGACGACGAACCCGCTGGCCGCCAGCCGCTCGGCGATCGCGCCGCCGAGCGCGCCGACCCCGAGCACCCCGCAGACCGGCGCCGCGCTCACGCCGCCGCCCCGACGCCGTGGAGGCCGGCCGCGAAGGCCGCGCCCCGCTCGCCCTCGTGGACCGCGAACGCGCCGTAGGCGTCGACGTCGAGCACGAAGCCGTCGGGGACGACGATCGTGGTGCTCGGCAGCTCGACGATCGCCGGGCCCTCCAGCCGCGCGCCCGAGGGCAGCACCGCGCCGTCGTAGACCGCGGTCGCGACCAGCGCCCGGGCCGACGACGACCAGACCGGCCGGGTGTCGACCTGGGCCGCCTCGACGCTGCCGGTCGCCGGACCGGCCTCGGTCAGGCCGGGCTTCTCGGTCCGGCCGATCGCGGCCAGGCGGACGGCCAGTAGCTCGACCGGCTGGTCGGGCGAGGCGTGGCCGAAGAGCGCGTCGTGCTCGTCGTGGAAGGCCCGCGCGACGGCCTCGCGGTCGACGGGCAGGTCGACCGCCACGGTCAGCTCGTGCCACTGTCCGACGTAGCGGAGGTCGAGCGCGGCCCGCACCTCGGCGCGGTCGGCCGGCACGCCCTCGCGGGTCAGCGTCTCGCGCCCGGCCCGCTCCATCTCGTCGAGCAGGCCCGCGATCCGGTCCTCGTCGGCGCTCGCCAGCGGCGTCTTGTAGGCCCGCACGTCGTCGTGCTTGAAGTCCGACATCAGCATCCCGGCGGCGCAGAAGATCGACGACTCGCGGGGGACCAGCAGCGCCGGGATCTCCAGCTCGCGGGCGATCGCCGCGGCGTGCAGCGGCCCGGCGCCGCCGGCGACCACCAGCGGGAAGTCGCGCGGGTCGAGCCCACGGCGGACGCTGATGTCGCGGACGCCGGTCGCCATCGTCACGTTGACCAGGTCGTAGACGCCGGCGGCGGCCTCCTCGACCGACAGCCCGAGCCCGGAGGCCAGCGGCGCGAACGCGGCGACGGCGGCCTCGCGGTCGAGCGTCATCCCGCCGTGGCGGAACGACGACTCGCCGAGGAACCCGAGCACCAGGTCGGCGTCGGTGACGGTCGGCGCGGTCCCGCCGCGGCCGTAGCAGGCCGGTCCCGGCTGGGCCCCGGCGCTCTGCGGGCCGACGTGCAGCAGGCCGCCCTCGTCGAGCCACGCGATCGAGCCGCCGCCGGCGCCGATCGTGTGGATGTCGATCGTCGGCAGCGCCAGCCGCCAGCGGTCGACGGTGCCGTCGTTCATCAGCAGCGGCTCGCCGTCCTTGACCAGCGCGGCGTCGAAGCTGGTGCCGCCCATGTCGACGGTGATGCACTCGCGGAGCCCGTGCGGGGCCAGCTGCCAGAGGCCGGCGGTCGGGCCCGAGGCGGGACCGGAGAGCAGCGACAGCGCCGCCCGCTCGCTGATCTCGGCCGGGGTCGCGACGCCGCCGTTGGACTGCATGATCAGCAGCGTGCCGCCGAACCGCAGCTCCTCCAGCCGCCCGGTCAGGGCGTCGAGGTAGCGCGAGATGATCGGCCCGACGTAGGCGTTGAGGACCGTCGTGCTGGTGCGGTCGTAGTAGCGCACCTGGGGCAGCAGGTCGCTCGACGCGGTCACGTAGGCGTCGGGCAGCAGCTCGCGCAGCAGGTCGCGGGTCCGCCGCTCGTGGGTCGGGTCGGCGGGCGAGTGCATGAACGAGATCGCCACCGCCTCGACGCCCTCGTCGCGGAAGCTCGCCGCGGCGGTCCGGACGTCGTCCTCGACCAGCGGCCGCAGCTCCTGACCGGCGTGGTCGGTGCGCTGGCCGACCGGCAGCCGCAGGTAGCGCGGCACCAGCGGCGTCGGCGGCTGGAGACGGTTGTCGTAGGGCTCCTCGCGGGTGCCGTCGCGCAGCGCCAGCACGTCGCGGAAGCCCTCGGTCACCAGCAGCCCGGTGCGGGCGCCGCGGTGGGTCAGGACCGCGTTGGTGGTGACGGTGGTGCCGTGGACGATCAGGTCGAGGCGGGCGACGAACGCCTCCAGGTCCAGGCCGAGCTGCTCGGCGATCTCGCGCAGGCCGGTGACGAAGCCGCGCGAGGGGTCGTCGGGGGTCGAGCTGGTCTTGTGGACCAGCCGGGTGCCCTCGCCCAGCAGCAGGAAGTCGGTGAACGTGCCCCCGACGTCGATCCCGATCCGGTAGCTCATGCGCGCTCCTCCTGCCGCAGGCGGCGGGTCGTCTGCTCGTCGATCGTGCGGCCGTCGTCGGCGATCGCCACGCCGTAGTCGCGGCGGGCGGCCTCGGCGCTCAGGAGGCCGTCGCGGACCTCGGCCAGGACCTGCTCGGCCGGCCGCTTGCGGGCGTCGCCGTAGCCGCCGCCCCCGCCGTTGCGCGAGACGCAGACGGTGCCGGCCGGGATCCCCTCGACGATCTCCTTCGAGCCCCAGGCCTTGGTGCGGCCGTCGGGGTACTCCAGGGTCAGCTCGTTGAGCCCGCCGGGGCCGCCGCCGAAGAGCCCGTGGGGCCGCTCGGCGCCCTCGCTGGCGACGTCGTCGCCGATCGTGGTGCCGGCCTCGTCGACGCCCTGGAAGGTCCAGCTCGAGCGGGTGCCGTAGCCGCCCCGCCACTCGCCGTGACCGGCCGAGTCGGGCAGGTACTCGTAGTAGTGCATCAGGTGCGGCGTCGACAGCTCGAACATCTCCATGTCGGGCGAGCGCATCGAGCCGGGGGTGCCGCTGAAGCCGAGCGCGTCGTAGCCGTCGGCGCCGCGCATCGCGCCCGGTCCGCCGCGCTGGAAGATCGTCAGCGAGACCGAGGGCTCGTCGGTCCGCGGGTCGATCCCGTTCAGTGCCGTGCAGAGGAACTGGTTCCAGCCCGCGGTCACGCGGTCGGGCAGCGCGTCGGCGAGCGCGAGCATGATCGACTCGACCACCTCGTCGCACATCTGGTTGCCGAAGATCGTCGAGGCCGGGAAATTCGGGTCGATCAGCGAGCCCTTGCGGAAGACGGTCCGGATCGGGGCGAAGACGCCGTGGTTGGCCGGGATCGAGAGCCCGCCGGCGGTCACCAGCATCAGGAAGGCGATCCGGATCGCGCCGATCGCCGACGCCGCCGGCATGTTGGTGAAGCCGGGCGCCTGGTCGTCGGTGGCGCTGAAGTCGAAGGTGATGTCGGACCCGGCGACGGTCACCTCGACCGCCACCCGGTAGCGGGCGGTCGGGTCGAGCCCGTCGGACTGCATCCAGCTCTCGCCGCGGTAGACGCCGTCGGGCCAGCGCTCGATCTCGGCCCGGACCTGGCGCTCGGAGGCCTCGATCACGTAGTCCATGTGGGCGTCGAAGCTCTCGGCGCCGTAGCGGTCGAGCAGGTCGACGATCCGCCGGCGGCCGATCGTGCAGGCCCCGATCATCGCCTTGATGTCCTCGGCGACGATCTCGAGCCGGATGTTGGCCCGGACCAGGTCCCAGACGTCGCGCCGCAGCTCGCCGCGGTCGTGCAGCTTCAGCGGCGGGATCCGGAACGCCTCCTGCCAGATCTCGCGCGCCCGCGGGTCGTAGCCGCCGGCGGTCATCCCGCCGATGTCGGCCACGTGGCCCTTGCTGGCGGCCCAGGCGACCAGCTCGTCGTGCCAGAAGATCGGCACGAAGACGCCGACGTCGGCGTTCTGGTTGCCGCCCGAGTAGACGTCGTTGTGGAGGATCACGTCGCCGTCGTGGATCTCGCCGGCGAAGTACTCGATGATCTGCTGCAGCGGCGGCTGGGCGCCGTTGGCGATGATCGAGGCGTACTCGGTCTGGGCCAGCGTGCGGCCGTCGCGATCGAAGACCACGGTCACCAGGTCGCCGACCTCGTTGAAGATCGGCGACCGCGACGAGCGCATCAGCACCGTCGCCATCTCGTGGGAGATCGCCTGGACCCGTCGCTGGAGGACGGAGGCGAGGATCGGATCGGGGGTCGTCATGCGACGCTCCAGAGCTCGCGGGAGAGGGGCGACGCCGCGGTGGTGGCGTCGGGGCCGACGATCAGCGAGTCGGCCATGTAGCCGATCGCGCGGTCCTCGTCGTCGACCACGTAGGGGTGGAGGGCGAGGGTCATGCCCTCGGCGATCGCCATCGCGCCAGTCGCGCGGTCCTCGACCAGGTCGAGGCCGATCCACGGCTCCTCCAGCACGTCCTGGCCGAGCCCGTGGCCGGACCAGTAGGCGCAGCGGGCGCCGTGCTCGGCGACCGCGGCCTCGATCGCGCGCTGGGCGTCGGCCGGGTCGCTGCCGGGTCGCAGCGTAGCCAGGCCGGCGTCCATGCCGGCGACGACGGCGGCGTTCATCCGCTGCTGCAGCTCGCTCGGCGGGCCGATCGTCACCATCCGCGACAGCTCCATCCAGTAGCCGAGCGGGCCGACGATCTCGAACGAGAAGATGTGCAGGTCGCCGGGCTCGAGCCGCCGGTCGACCGCCTGGCCGAAGTGGCCCTCGACGGTGCCGTCGCCGCGGTCGCGGCCGTACATCGTCAGGAACAGCAGGTCCTCGCCGCCCTCGGCCAGCGCGACCCGCGCGACCTCGGCCCCGATCGCCCGCTCGGTGACGCCGGGGCCGGCGACCTCGAGCAGCCGCTCGAAGCAGCGCTCGGCGATCCGGGTCGACTCGACGACGCCGGCCAGCTCCTCCTCGGACTTGATCGCGCGGACCCGCTCGAAGGCGGCGCTCGCGTCGACGATCTCGGCCTCGGGGTGGGCGCGGGCGATCGCCAGGTAGTCCTCGACCTTCATCACCTGGCCGAGCCCGACGACGCCGATCCGGCGCGGGGCGGGGCCGCGGCCCAGCTCCTCCAGCAGCCCGTCGGCGACCCGCCGGGCGTAGCGGACCGCGACGTCGTCGCGGCCGCGCGGGTTCATCGTCAGGTTGACGGGGAGGACCAGCACCGGGTCGCGTCCGGGGGCGACGACGGCGTAGCCGTAGCGGTGCGCCAGGTTGTAGTCGCCGACCCAGCGGAGGGTGCCCTTGTGGCCGCGGTAGTCGTTGGCCGCGAGCACGAGGACGTCGAGGTCGTGGTCGTCCAGGAGCTGGTGCAGCAACCCGACGCGGCGCTGATGCTCGGCGGTGGAGAGGCCTGCCATGCACGCCATCGGACCACAGCCGCCGGGCGATCGTCAACGCAAGATTTTTGATGTTTGACACTATGGCGCGCTGTCGTGCAGAGTATGAGTCAGAGTGCTGTCCGAGCATCCGGTCCTCACCGCACCGCAGCAGCTCCGGGCCCGCTTGGAGGAGCTGGTCCTGGACGGGACGCTCGCCGCCGGCGACGCCCTGCCGCGGGTCGACGTGATCGCCGAGCAGTTCGGGGTCTCGACGCCGACCGCCCAGATCGCCCTCCGCGCGCTCCGCGACGACGGCGCGCTGTCGGTCACCCGCGGGCGCCACGGCGGCTACCGGGTGACCCGCGACGCGATCGCCGTCGCCCGCGAGCAGCACCGGCGGGCGGCCGCCCGCGGCGGCGCCGGCCAGCGGACCGACTACGCGACGCTGCTGGAGCTGCGCCGCTCGCAGGAGGTGCTGACCGCCCGCTTCGCCGCCAACCACCGGACCGCCCGCGAGCTCGACCACCTGGCCGCGGCGCTGCCGGCGGCGGAGGGGCTGCCGGAGAGCGTCGAGGAGGCGTTCGACCTCGACCTCCGCTTCCACCGGCTGCTGGCCGAGTGCACCCACGACGCCTTCCTCGTCCGCGCCACCCGCGAGACGGTCAAGGCGCTGCGCGGGCTCGGTCCCGGCCGCTCCGCGCTCGGCCCGGCCGACGTCGTGGTCGCGCTCGACGGGGTGCTCGACGCCGTCGACCGCCGCGACCCGGCGGCCGCCGCCCACGCGATGCGCCGCCACCTGCGCCGCTCCTCCGACTTCTTCGCCCCCGACCCGGGCGGCCCGCGGTGAGCCGGCGGGTGGCGATCGTCACCGGCGCCGCCCAGGGCACGGGCGAGGCGATCGCCCGCGCGCTGGCCGCCCGCGGCGATCACGTCGTCGTCGCCGACCTGGCCGGCGAGCGGGCGCGGGTCGTGGCCGACGAGATCGGCGGCCGCGCGGCGGTCCTCGACGTCCGCGACTGGGAGGCGGTGCGGGCGCTGGTCGACGCGACCGTCGCCGAGCACGGCGCGCTCGACGTGCTGGTCAACAACGCCGCCCGCTCGGTCGCCCGCTCGTTCTGGGAGATCGAGCGCGCGGAGTGGGACGACGTGCTCGACGTCAACCTCGGCGGCGTGCTCGCCGGCTGCCGGGCCGCGGCGCCGCACATGCGCGACCGCGGCGCCGGCCGGATCGTCAACGTCTCGTCGATCGCCGGCCAGCGCGGCGGCGTCAACGGCGGCGCCCACTACGCGGCCTCGAAGGCCGGGATCATCGTCCTCACGAAGGTCGTGGCCGCCGAGCTGGCGGCCCACGGCGTGACGGTCAACGCGGTCGCGCCGGCCGCGATCACCGGCCCGGTGATGGACGCGATCGATCCCGAGCGGCAGGCGCAGATCGCCGCCTCGATCCCGGTCGGGCGGCTCGGGCGGCCGGAGGAGGTGGCCGCCGCGGTCGCCTACCTGGCGTCCGACGAGGCCGGCTTCGTGACCGGCGCGACCCTCGACCTCAACGGCGGCCTGCTGATGCGCTGAGCGCGCCGCCGCCGCCGCCCGTTCCCCCCGGAGACCCCATGACCGAGTCGACCCCCGATCGCCGCGCCCGCGGCATCGCCATGTACGCCCGCCAGTTCGGCGTCCCCGAGGACCAGGTCCACGACCACATGGCGGGGATGCTCGGCGCGCGGATGGCCGAGGAGGCCCAGCACGCCAGCGGCGGCGCCTGGAGCGGCGACGGGCTGACGATGCGCGAGCGGAGCCTGATCGTGATCTCCAGCCTCGTCACCCAGGGCGGGGTCGAGGGGCGGCTGCGCGGGCACCTGCGGTGGGCGGGCGAGAACGGCCTGACGCCGGAGGACCTGGAGGCGGTGATCGTGCTGCTGGCCGGCTACGTCGGCTACCCGCGCGCGTCGACCGCGATGGAGCTGCTGCGGGCCGAGCTGGGCCCGATCGGCGACCCGCCCGAGGCCGAGCGGTGACGAGCACGCTGGCGATCGTCGACGAGCTGCTGGAGGCCGACGACGCCGACCAGGCGGCGGCCGGCTGCGTGGCGATCCTGCGGCGGCTGCTCGACCGGCCGATGATCGGCGTCTACCTGATCGACGGCGCCAGCGGCGGGCCCCGCCACGCGGCGACCTGGAACGTCAGCGACGCCTTCGCGACCAGCTACGAGCGGGCCGGGCGGGCGATCGACCCGGTGCTCTCGACCGCCCTGCGGCGCCGCGCCACCACCTACAACCTGAGCCTGATGCCGCTGGCCCGCTGGCGGCGGACCGAGGTCTACCGGCGAGCGGCGCACCTCGACCGCTTCGCCCACGTGGTGATCGCCCCGGCGGTCAGCGGCGGACGGGTGACGGCGACGGTCAACGTCGGCGACGACGAGGGCGGGGCGCCCTTCCGCCGCGCCGAGCTGCACGAGGTCACGCGGGTCTCGCAGGCGCTGGCGGTCGTGCTGCGCGAGCACCGCCGGCGGGCGGCGGCGCGGCCGGCCCCGGCGCCGGCGGCGGGCCCGGTCGACCCGCGGCTGCTGGCGGCGGCGGGGCTGACCGCGCGCGAGGCGGAGGTCGCCGCGCTGGTCGCCGGCGACCTGACCGACGCCGAGATCGGCCGCGCGCTGCACGTCAGCCCGCACACCGTCCGCCAGCACCTGAAGAGCGTCTACCGCAAGCTCGAGGTCCGCTCGCGGGTCGGCCTGACCCGCCGCTGGCTGGGCGCCGACGGGCCGCCCAAGATGCCCTGTCCGAGTCATGGATCGGCCCCGGAGGCGGGGCTACGGTCGGCCGAATCGTCCTGACGGAAAGGCAGACCATGGGAACCATCTCGTTCGACTTCGGTGGCGACGCGGTGCTCGTCACCGGCGCCGCCCGCGGCCTCGGCCGCGACATCGCGCTCGGCTTCGCCCGCGCCGGCGCGAAGGTCGCGGTCAACGACCTCGACGGCCGCGACCTCGGCGAGGGGGTGCCGTACGCGACGGCCAGCGGCGACGACCTCGACGAGACGGTCCGGCTGCTGACCGACGCCGGCGCCGCCGACGTCCTGCGGCTGCCCGGCGACATGACCGACGAGACGACCGTGGCCGCGATGGTCGACGCGACCGTCGAGCGCTTCGGCCGGCTCGACGTGCTGGTCAACAACGCCGGCGTGATCTCCGGCGGCCGCTGCTGGGAGCTGACCGAGGCCCAGTGGGACGCAGTCGTCGACGTCGACCTGAAGGCGCCGTTCCTCTGCAGCAAGCACGCCGCGCGCCACATGACCGGCCGCGACGGCGGCGGCCGGATCGTCACGATCTGCTCGACCTCGGGCCTGGTCGGGATCCCCGGCCAGGTCCACTACCAGTCGGCCAAGCACGGGATCGTCGGCCAGGTCAAGACGCTGGCGCTGGAGTTGGCCCCGCACGACGTGACGGTCAACGCGGTCTGCCCGACCGTCGTCAGCTCGCCGATGCTCGACCACCTGATGGAGGTCGGCCAGGCCTACTTCCAGGAGGTCTCGCGGCTCTGCGGCGCCTCGACGATCTTCCCCGGCGTCGACCACATCGAGCCGCCCGACGTGACCGCCGCGGTCCAGTGGCTGGCCTCGGACGCCGCCCGCTACGTGACCGGGATCTCGCTGCCGGTCGACGGGGGCTTCACGTGCAAGTGAGCGAGCGGCCGGTCGCGCTGGTCACCGGCGCCGCCCGCGGGATCGGGCAGGCGACGGTGCGCGCGCTGCGCGACGGCGGCCACGAGGTCGCCGCCGCCGACCGCGACCCGTCGTCGGGCGCGGCCGAGGACGGCGTGCTCCCGCTCGTCTGCGACGTCTCCGACCGGGCCCAGGTCGAGGCCGCCGTCGCCGCGGTGATCGAGCGCTGGGGCCGGCTCGACGTGCTGGTCAACAACGCCGGCGTGATGCACATCGACGACGCCGCGACGCTGGCCGACGACGCCTGGGACCGGGTCGTGGCCGTCAACGCCCGCGGGGCGCTCGCCTGCAGCCAGGCCGCCCACCCGCACCTGCGCGAGCGCGGCGGGGCGATCGTCAACGTCGCCTCGATCTCGTCGCTGCGCGGCCAGCCGGGCCTCGCCGCCTACGCCGCCTCGAAGGGCGCGCTGGCCTCGCTGACCCGCACGCTGGCCGTCGAGTGGGCGCCGGACGGGGTCCGCGTCAACGCCGTCGCGCCCGGCCACGTGCTGACGCCGATGGTCCAGGAGGCGCTCGACGACGGGTCGCTGCCCGAGGCCGACGTCGCCGGCTGGCGGCGGCGGATCCCGCTCGGCGGGCGGCTCGGCGACCCGGCCGAGATCGCCGCGGTCGTCGCCTTCCTCGCCGGGCCGGGAGCGAGCTACCTGACCGGCCAGGTGGTCGTCGTCGACGGCGCGCTGACGATCAACGGGAGCTACGCATGACGATCGACCCCTTCCGCAACCGGGCCACGATCGAGCAGGGACGGGTGGTCGAGACGGCCCGCGTGCCGCTCTGGTGCCACGACACGGGCGGCGACGGCGAGCCGCTGGTGCTGCTGGGCGGCTTCACCGCCGGCCACTTCGTCTTCGACCACGTCCGCGACGGGCTGGCCGGCCGCCGCCTGATCACCTGGGAGCCGCGCGGGCTCGGCGCCTCGGCCCGCCCCGACCCGACCGCCGAGCCGTACTCGGTGGCGCTCTGGGCCGATGACCTGGCGGCGCTGCTCGACGCCCTCGACCTGCCGCGGGTGCAGCTGTGGGCGACCGGCTTCGGCAGCTACATCGCCCACCGCTTCGCGGCCGTCCACCCCGAGCGGGTCGGCGCGCTGTTGACCTACAGCGATGTCTGGGCCGGGGACGAGGCGAAGGCCTACCCGAAGATCTGGGAGGTCTACGGCGCGATCACGCGCAACTTCGGGACCACCGGCTTCGGCGCGCGGGTGCTGGCCAACGTCTTCGACGTCTCCGACCTGCCGTGGTTCGGCGTCTGGGAGGCGCGCAACGTCGAGGAGGTCCTGCACCCCGAGACGGTCGACGCGACGGTCGGCTACTGCCTGACCCGCGCCGACGTCCGCGACGAGCTGTCGGCGATCGCCGCCCCGACCTGCGTGCTGCAGGGCTCGCGGGCGTGGGACGGCAGCCCGCTGCGGCCGCAGGACGACCCCTCGCTGACCCTGATGCGGGAGCGGATCGCGCGCTTCGAGCTGGCGACGATCCCCGACGCCCACCCGGCCTACGTGCTGGCCCAGCGGCCCGCCGAGGCCGCGGCCGCCGCGGTCCGGTTCCTCGACGCCCATCCGCTCACCCGCTGATCCCGACCCCGACCCCGGAGCCGACGTGCCCCCGAACGACCCCTACGCCCACACCGCCAGCATCGCCGTCGACGCGTCGCCGGACGACGCCTTCGCGTTCATGTCCTCCGGCCGGCTCCAGACCCACTGGGCGCTCGGCAGCTGGGACCGCGAGCACGTCGAGGGGGACGTCTACCGCGGCACGTCGCTGTGGGACGGCAGCGACCTGTACGTCCGCGTCAGCGGCCACCCCGAGCTGCGGATGGTCGACTACGCCGTCGGCCCGACGCCGACCGAGCTGCGGCGGGTGGTCGAGGCGCGGGTGGTCGACCGCCACGAGCTCGGCCACGAGGAGGGCGGATCGGTGATCACCCTGACCGTCTGGCGGACCCGCGACGAGCGGCCCGACAGCTGGGCCCGCACGTACCACGCGTTCCAGACCGAGGTCCACCTGATCCGCGGCCGGCTCGACTCGAGCAGCGCGCTGGCCGTCGGTCGCGGCGCGGGGGAGGGCGACCATGGCGCGTGAGGTCGACGCCGTCATCGTCGGCAGCGGCCACAACGGGCTGGTCGCCGCCGCCTACCTGGCCCGCGCCGGCTGGTCGGTCGAGGTCCTGGAGCAGGCCGACCGCGCCGGCGGCGCCGTCGCCACCGAGGAGCTGACCGCGCCCGGCTACCGCCACGACACCTTCTCCAGCTGGCACCCGCTGTTCCAGGGGTCGGCGGCGTGGGCCGAGCTGGGCGACGAGCTGCGGGCCCAGGGGCTCGACTACGTCAACGCCGACGACGCGGTCACCGCCAGCGTGCTGCCCGACGGCAGCGCCGTGGTCGGCCACCGCGACCCGGAGCGGACCGCGGCCGGCTTCGGCGACCGCGACGGCGCGGCCTACCTGGCCGAGCTGGCCGACCTCGGCCAGCACATCGAGTCGATCGGCGGCCTGCTCGGGGTCGAGCTGCACGGCCTCGGCGCGCTGCGCCAGGCGGCCGGGCTGCGGCGGGCGATGGGCGGGCGGGCGTTCACCGCGCTCGGGGCCCGGGTCGCCGCCAGCTCGCGCTCGTGGCTGGAGTCGACCTTCGAGGGCCGGGCGGTCGGCGACCTGCTGGCGCCGTGGGGCCTGCACACCGGCCTGACCCCGGACGACGCCGGCGGCGCGTTCTCGCTGCTGGCGCTGGCCGGCGGCCTCCACGCCGGCGGCCTGCCGGTCGTCCGCGGCGGCTCGGTCGGCTTCGTCGACGCCTTCGTCGGCCTGATCGAGTCGCACGGCGGCAGCGTCCGCACCGGCACCCCGGTCGAGTCGATCGTCGTCCGCGGCGGTCGTGCGGTCGCCGTCCGGGCCGGGGGCGAGGAGATCGCCGCCCGCCGGGCCGTGATCGCCAACGTCACGCCGACCCAGCTCTACGGCGCGCTGCTGCCGACCGGCAGCGCCCCGCCGCAGGCGACCGCCGAGGCGGCCTGCTTCCGCTACGGCCGCCGGGCGGGGACCCAGATCCACCTGGCGCTCGACGCCCCGCCCCGCTGGCGCGGCGACGCCCGGCTGGCCGAGGCGCCGCTGATCCACCTGACGTCGGGGGTCGACGGGGTCACCCGCGCCTGCACCGACGCGGCGCTGGGGCTGCTGCCGGCCGAGCCGACGATCGTCTGCGGCCAGCCGACGGTGATCGACCCGAGCCGCGCGCCCGAGGGCGGCGCGATCATCTGGATCCAGCTGCAGGAGGTGCCCTACCGGCCGACCGGCGACGCCGCCGGCACGATCGACGTCGGCGACGGCCGCTGGACGCCGGAGCTGGAGGCGGCCTACGCCGACCGGATCGTCGAGCGGCTGGGCGCGCACATCGAGGGCCTGGAGCAGTCGATCGTCGGTCGCGCGATCCTCAGCCCGCGCGAGCTGGAGCGGCGCAACCCGAACCTGGTCCGCGGCGACATCTACGCCGGCGCGACCGACCTCGACCAGTCGTACCTGTGGCGGCCGCTGCCGAGCTTCGGCTCGCACGCGACGCCGGTCGGCGGCCTCTACCAGTGCGGCGCGAGCACCTACCCGGGGCCGGGCCTGAACGCGGCCTCGGGCCGGATCGTGGCCCAGGCGCTGCTGGCGCCGAGCCCGCGCGAGCGGCTGCGGGCGCGGCTGCGGCGCCCCCTCAGCTCGCGTGGCGGTTGACCCCCGGCGTCCGGGGGCCAACCGCCACGCGAGCCGGGAACCCGGCGCCGGCGCTCAGTGCGCCGGCGCCTTCGGCAGCTTGGCCTCGAGCTCGCGGCCGTGCTCGTCGGCCAGCGCGGCGGCGCGCAGCTCGGCCAGCCGCTCGGCGGCGCCGGCCTGGCCGGTCAGCTCGGCGGCGGCCTCCATCAGCTTCGCGAAGCTCTCGCTGCCGTGCTCGTAGGTGGCGCCGTAGCCCTTCAGGACGCCCTGGCACTCGACGATCTCGCGCGCCAGCTCGGGGTCGAGCGGGGCGGCGCCGAGGGCCAGGTCCATCCAGCGGTCGATCGCCTGCTGCTCGCGCTCGAAGCGCAGCGTCCGCGGGCGCAGCGGCCGCATCCGGGCCAGCAGCGACAGCTGGGTGTAGCCGAGCACCGAGGTGGTGTTGAGGATCATCCCCTGGCGGGTCACCGCCTGGACGATCCGGCGCACGATCCGCGACTTGCGGACCCGCTTGGCCAGCCCCGACGGCATCGAGTCGGTCAGCTCGTCGAACTGCGGGTGCAGGTACTCGTGGACCTGCAGCAGCTGGTCGGGCTTGGCCTTGGCCTCCTTGCGGATCCGGTCCATCCGCGCCCGCCGGGTCTTCTGCTGGGCGACCTGGATGATGTCCTGGAAGCACATCCAGAGCGCCACGTGACGGGCCGCCTCGCGGGTCAGCCGCGCGTCGCCGTCGCGCTCCGGATCGGCGGCGGCGAACCGCCCGACCCGCTCCAGGTAGCGCTCGGCGTAGGACGCGTCCTGGTAGACCGCAGTCCGGACCAGGCCGTGGAGGACCATCGAGCGCGACGCCTCGGGCAGCTCGCGGACCCGCTCGGCCAGCGGCCGCAGGCCGGGACCGACCAGCGACGCGGGATCGTCGGCGGCGATCCGCCGCCGCTCCTCCTCGCGGTGCTGCTTGCGGGCCTCGAGCGCGCGCGACGGCCGCGCGGGACCGGCGTCGGCCGTCGTCCCGCTGCCGCTGGCCCAGCCGCTCATCGGCAGCTCGACCGGCGCGGCGGCGGGGGCGGGCGGTGGCGCGGTCGCCTCGTCGTAGCCGGCGGCGAACGCGGCCAGCGACGACTCGACGCCCTTGCCGAAGGCCCGGATCGGGGCCTCGAACGCCTCGCGGCTGAAGGGCAGCGCGCCCGAGCCGGCGACGGCGCCGAAGAGCGAGGCGCTGATCACGCTGCCGGCGTCCTCGGCCATCTGCATGAAGTCGGCGGCCACCAGCCGCTTCGAGCCGCGCGCGGCGGCGGCCAGCAGCTCGGCGTCGTCGACGCGGCCGTCGCCCATCGCCATCTTCTCGTCGATCGAGTAGACGCGGCTGGTCGACGTGATCAGCGTCGTGCGGTCGGCGGTCGAGAAGCCGCGCTGGATCGCGCGGCCGCTCTCCATCAGCTCCGAGGCGACGACCACGTCGACCTCGCCCGGGGTCGGGAAGATGCTCATCACCGGCTCGGGGCGGACGCCGCCGGTGGCGTCCCCACCCGCGGCGGGCGGGAACATCTCGACGTAGTAGACGGTCGCGCCGGTCCGCTGGGCGACGCCGGCGACCGAGGTGTTCTGCGCGTACCAGCCGTTGCCCTCGGCGACCGACACGATCCAGTCCGCCAGCACGCCGCCGCCCTCGCCGCCGAGGGCGAGGATCGCCAGCGTCAGCGGACGCCGTCCCTCCGACCAGCTCGACATCAGGCGGCCAGCTCGTAGCGGGCGGCGCGGCGCTCGAGGCCGCGGGACATCGCCCGCATCCACCACGAGCGGACCCGCACCAGCGCCTTGTCGCGCGGGGTCGGGTTGTGGACCACGTCGGTCCGGTAGAACGAGGGGCAGAGGACGGCGGCGTGGGCGTTGTTGCCGCAGACGCCGCAGCCGACGCAGCTGTCGAGCACCTTCGCCACCGGGTCGGTCCGCATCGGGTCGGGGTTCGACGCGATCGAGAGCGAGGGGCAGCCGGAGATCCGGATGCAGGCGTGGTCGCCGGTGCAGGTCTCGGCGTCGACGCCGAACCGCTCGCGGACCACCCGCTTGCCCTCCTTCAGCGCCTTGCGCATCTCGGGCTTCACGCGCCGCTGGCGGTTCAGCTGGCACTCGCTCTGCATCACGAGCACCTTCGGGCCGGCGTCCTTGGCCTCGAACGCCTCGACGAAGGTGTCGCGGACTTCGGTCACGTCGAACGTGTTGTCGATCGTCTTCGCCCACTCGACGCCGATCCCGCGGACCGCCTTCTCGATCGGGTGCTGGGTCGAGCGCAACGGCGTGTCGGCGTGCGACGAGAGCACGTCCTGGCCGCCGGTCGCGGCGCTGTAGTCGTTGTCGACGACCACCAGCACCTGGTCGTTCTTGTTGAAGACCGCGTTGCCGACGCCGCTGGTGAGGCCGTTGTGCCAGAACCCGCCGTCGCCCATGATCGCGACCGTCGAGCGGTCGGCGCCGGCGGCGTTGAGGGCCGAGGCGCCGGCCGAGCCGAGCCCGTAGCCCATCGTCGTCGCGCCGAGGTCGAAGGGCGCGTTGATCGCGAACAGGTGGCAGCCGATGTCGGCGCTGACGTGGTGCTGGCCGGTCTCGCGCTCGGCCAGCTTCATGCCGCTGAAGATCGGCCGCTCGGGGCAGCCGGTGCAGAGACCGGGGGGCCGGGGGAGGACGGCGGCCGGATCGACCGGGGCCGCGAACGGGCTGGCCGGGTCGTCGCGGTCGCGCAGCAGCGACGGCTCGTGGACGATCAGGTCGGGCCGGTACTGCTTCAGGAAGCCGGCGATGCCCTTGGTCATGGCGGCCGAGGTGTACTCGCCGGCGACCGGCAGCAGGTCCTTGCCGTGGAGCGCCGTGTCGACGCCGGCCCGGCGCAGGATCGCGTTGAGGTTCTGCTCGAGGTAGTCCGGCTGGCCCTCCTCCAGCAGCAGCACCGCGCGCTTGCCGGAGCAGAACTCGATGATCTCGTCGTCGACCACCGGGTACGTCACGTTCATGACGTAGAGCGGGACCTCGGTGTTGCCGAACGGGTCGGAGCAGCCGAGCAGCTCCATCGAGCGGTTGAGGGTGTTGTAGAGCCCGCCCTGGGTGATGATCCCGATGTCGGCCGCGCCGTCGTTGATCACCTCGTTCAGGCCCCGCTCCTTGATGAAGCGGATCGCGGCCGGCCAGCGGTCGTTGATCTTCTCCTGCTCGTGCAGGAAGCTCGCCGGCGGCAGCACCACGCGGCTGACGTCGCGGGTCGGGTGCTCGATCGCGTCCTTGACCGTCATCGGCGGACGCTGGTTGTCCTTGGCGGTGAACGAGCCGTGCAGGTGGCAGGAGCGCAGCCGCAGGTCGAGCATCACCGGGGTGTTGCTGGCCTCCGACAGCTCGAAGCCGGCCTCGACCGCGTCGACGATCGCCGAGATGTTCGGCCGCGGGTCGAGCAGCCACATCTGGGACTTCATCGCGAACGCGTGCGAGCGCTCCTGCATGATGCTGGAGCCCTCGCCGTAGTCCTCGCCGAGGATCACCAGCGCGCCGCCCTTGACGCCGCCGCTGGCCAGGTTGGCCAGGGCGTCGGAGGCGACGTTCAGGCCGACCGTCGACTTGAAGGTGACGGCGCCGCGCAGCGGGTAGTGGACCGAGGCCGCGAGCATCGCGGCGGCGGTCGCCTCGGAGGCGCTGTTCTCGAAGTAGACGCCCAGCTCGTCGAGGATCTCGCGCGCGTCGCCGAGCACGTCCATCAGGTGGGAGATCGGGGCGCCCTGGTACCCGCCGACGTACGCGACGCCGGACTGGAGCAGGGCCTTGGTCACCGCCAGGATGCCCTCGACGTGCAGCTCGGTGCCGGCGCCGTGGCGCAACTGCTGGACCTCGGCGGTGAAGGATCGCTCGGCCATCTCCTCTTCGTTCCCTCGTGCTCTGGGACCTCGGCCCGGATGGCACTTGCTGCGCCAACGCGGACCCGAACGCTCTCTCGGCCCGGGCACGACGGCGGTCGGCACGGGCCTTGGTCCAAGGGTAGCGATGCCGCCCTTCTTTGTCTACACGGGAGCGCGCTCCTATGTCTAGCGAAGCCCTCCGGTCAGCGGTCGAGCAGCAGCTGCTCGCGCTGGGCGACGCTGCGGAAGTGCTCGTCGGCGGCGTCGGCGAGACCGCCGTAGAGCGCGTCGAAGAGCGCCACCGCCCGCTCGCGCAGCTCCCGCAGCTCGTCGATCTCGCGCGGGAGCTCGGGGTCGAGCGCGGGGAAGATCCGGAACCGGTGGAGCATCACCGTGCGGGTATGGAACGCCTCGCGCGGGTCGAGGGCGGCCTGCTGGGCCGCGGTCTCGTAGGGTCCGTAGGCGTCGGCGAAGGCCCGGTACTGCTCGGCCACGGCCGCCAGGTCCCAGGCCTGGGCGACGAGCGTCGCGGGGGCGAGGTCGCGCGAGAGCCGGCCGACGAAGACCGAGGCGAAGGCGTCGATCCGCAGCGCCCGCAGCAGCGCGGTCGCCTCCGGCTCGCGGTCGCGGGCGGCGACCCAGGTGCTGTCCTGGACCGAGCCGAAGCCGAGGAACCGCAGCCGCGACGCCAGCCGCGAGCGCGCCACCCGCTCGCTCTCCGGCATCGCGTGCCAGACGATCGTCCAGGCCTCGCTGGCCGGGGTCGTGCGGCCGAAGCTGAAGATCCGCCGGTCGCCGTCGCTCAGCAGCTCCTCGGCGCGGGTGGTCAGCGCGTAGAAGGCCAGCCGGCCCTGCTTGTGGCGGGCCAGCAGCCCGCGCGTGACCAGCCGCGCCAGCGCCGCCCGCGCCGCCTCGGTCGAGAAGCCCAGCTCGGTCAGCAGCTCGACCGCGCCGCCCGACCAGACGGTCGCCCGCGGATCGCGCAGGTGCGCGCCGAGGATGGTGAGGATCAGGTCCTGGGGCTGGAGCGGCAGTGGCGTCATCGCGATTCGTCCCGCGCGCAGACTAGAGCCACGGACGGCTGGATCGGCGATCGGCCGAACCATCTGCTATGCAGCCCGCTGCGATGTCGTCTCTCGTGGCGGTCCTCCTCGAACGAGGGAGTCGCCGATCCCTCCCTCCGAGGGCTTGCCGGCCGGTCGGCGCGGCGGCCACGCTGCGACCCGTGCCTGCCACGAGAGGAGCGACGATGACCGACGCCGACCGCCGGATCGCGTACCGCCGCTGCGTCGGCGCGTTCGCCACCGGGGTGACCGTGGTCACCGCGCGGGCCGACGACGAGCGGGCGGGGATGACCCTCAACGCCTTCACGTCGGTCTCGCTCGACCCGCTGCTGGTCTGCGTCTGCCTGGCCCACGGCACTCGCACGCTCGACGTCGTGCGGCGGGCCGGGAGCTTCGCCGTCAGCGTCCTGGAGGCCAGCCAGCAGGACGTGGCGCTGGCCTTCGCCCGTCCCGGCTCGCCGTTCCCCGGCGAGCACGTCGAGGAGGCCGGCGGGCAGCTGCCGGTGGCCGGCGCGCTGGCGGTCCTGCGCTGCGAGCTGGAGCAGCTGGTGGCCGCCGGCGACCACGACGTCGCGATCGGCCGCGTGGTCGACTTCGAGAGCCGCGACGGCGCTCCGCTGGTCTTCCACCAGGGCGCCTTCGCCGCAGTCCGCGGCTAGCGCGCGCCTACGGCGTCCGCTTGGGGGTGGAACGTCGACACGGCAGCGGTCTAGACTGCGGCATGGCAAGCCACGAGGCCGTGCTCGGACTGGTCGAGCTGACGCAGGAGCTCGCGTCGGCGACGTCGGTCGCCGACCTCGAACGGGTCTACCTGGAGCGGCCGGCGGCGGTCGCCGCGCTGCCGATGCGGGGGGTCTACCTCTTCGACCCGCGGACCCGGGCCGTCGAGCGCTACGCCGCGACCAACGTCAGCGACGTCTTCCTGGCCCGCTACGAGCGGGTCGGCCGCGACGAGGACCCGAACATCGCCTGGCTGACCCAGCAGCGGCGGGTCGCCTACAGCCTCGACGGCCGCTCGCCCGGCGACTGGATGGCCTCGCGCGTCTACCGCGAGGTCTTCTCGATCCACCACATGGTCCACGCGGTCCAGGCGCCGGTGGTGGTCGACGGCGAGCTGGTCGGCACGCTCGCCTTCGGCAGCGCCGAGTCGCGGCCGACCCTGACCGGGGCCGAGCTGCAGCTGATCGAGTACACCGCCAGCGCCTTCAGCCTGGCCCTGGCCGGGGTCCGCCGCGACGAACGGCTGAGCCACCGCCACGACCAGGCGCTGGCCGCACTCGAGCTGACCGCCACGGCGATCGTGCTGATCGACGATCCCGGCGACGAGGTCCGCTGCAACCCGGCGGCCGAGCGGCTGCTCGACCGGACCGTCGAGGGCCGCGACCTGGTCTACGCCCTGACCGCCCGCACCAGCCCCGGCGAGCGGGCGTTCGTGCGCGAGGTCCCGGTCCGCTGGCGCGACGGCGGCGAGGGCACGATCCGCGCCAGCTCGCGGACCAGCGAGCGCGAGGGCGGGGGGACGGTCACCGTGCTCTCCTCCGCCGGCGCCGCGCCGCGGCTGACGGCCCCGACCTGGGCGGCGCTGACCGTCCGCGAGCGGCAGGTGGCGCAGCTCGTCGCCACCGGCCGGACCGACGCCGAGATCGCCGGCGAGCTGTCGCTGAGCGTCTACACGGTCAAGCAGTACCTGAAGGCGATCTACCGAAAGGTCGGGGTCCGCTCGCGGGTCGAGCTGACCCGGATGGTGCTGACCGACGGGCACCCCGCCGGCCCCTGACCCCTCGTTCGAGGGAGAGCCAAGAGACCTCGTGCGAGGGCTTGTCCGGGCGTTCTCCGCCGGACGAAGCTCCGCCGCATGACCAAGAGCATCGACGTCGTCCGCGAGATCTACGCCGCGTTCGAGGGCGGCGACATGGAGCGGGTCTTCGGCCTGCTCGACGAGGACATCGCGTGGATCGAGCCGGCCGGCTACTGGGTCTCGCCCGGTGGCGTGCGCGGGTTGGCGGAGGTCGAGCGGACGCTGGCCGCCTATCCCGAGCGCTGGACCGAGAACGTGCTCGAGCCGGAGACCTTCCTCGAGGCCGGCGACCACGTCGTGGTGCTCGGCGGCCAGCACGGGACCGCGCGCGAGACCGGCCGCTCGTACCGCGGGCGGTTCGCCAACGTCTGGCTGGTCCGCGACGGCAAGGCGGTCTCGTTCGAGGCGTTCTCCGACACCGCCTTGATGTGGAAGGCCCTCGGCGGCATGCCCGCGGCCTGAGCGACGGAGCGCTGAGATGTCCCGCAGCAAGCGGATCGCGATCGTCGGCGGCGGCCAGGCCGGCCTGCAGCTGGCCCACGGCCTCGTCGCCGACGGCGTCGACGTCACCCTGATCACCGACCGCGACAGCGACGCGCTGCGCGGCGGCCGGGTGCTGTCGACCCAGTGCATGTTCGACTCGTCGCTGGCCCTGGAGCGCGAGCTGGGCCTCGACCTGTGGCCGGAGGAGACGCCCCAGATCCGGGGCATCCGCTACAGCGTCGGCGAGCCCGACGGCGGCCTGGCGCTGCAGTTCGGCGGCCGGCTGGCGGCGCCCGCGCAGTCGGTCGACCAGCGGCGCAAGATGGCCGCCTGGCTGGAGCTGCTGGAGGAGCGCGGCGGCCGGGTCCTGATCGAGTCGCTGGAGCCGGAGGACCTCGACGGCCTGGCCGAGGAGCACGACCTGGTGGTGCTCGCCGCCGGCAAGCGCGGCTTCGGCGAGCTGCTCGACCGGGTCTTCCCGCGTGACCCGGCACGGTCGCCCTACGACCGGCCGCAGCGCAACCTGGCGGTCGCCTACCTGCGCGGCTACGCGCCGCTCGACAGCTCGTACTTCTCGATCAACATCGTGCCGGGCGTCGGCGAGTGCTTCGTCGGCCCGGCGCTGACCGTCGACGGACCCTGCTTCACGATCTGCTTCGAGGCGCTGTTCGGCGGGCCGATGGACCGCTTCGACGAGGTCCCGCTCGACGACGAGGCGCGCTGGCTGGAGACCTCGCGCGGGCTGCTCGAGCGGTTCATGCCGTGGGAGGCCGAGCGGTGGACCGACGACGTCCGCCTGACCGACGCCGGCGGGACGCTGAAGGGCGCGCTGACGCCGGCCGTCCGCCACGCCGCTGGACGGCTGCCGTCCGGGCGCCCGATCCTCGGCCTCGGCGACCTGGTGGTCCAGAACGACCCGCTGGTCGGGCAGGGCTCGAACAGCGCCGCGAAGGCGGCCGACGTCGTCCGGCGGGCGGTCGCCGAGCGCGGCGACGGGCCGCTCGACCAGGGCTGGGTGGGCGCGGTCGCCGACCGCTGCTGGCGGGTGGCGGAGCATCCGACCGCCTTCACCAACCTGCTGCTGAACCCGCCGCCGCACCTGGGCGGGCTGTTCGACGCGGCCGCCGCCAGCCCGGCGTTCGCCGACCGGCTGGCCGCGGGCAGCAACGACCCCTCGACGCTCTTCCCCTGGATCGGCTCGGCCGAGGGGATCCGCGAGGCCGCGGCCGAGACCGAGGCGCAGGCGGAGACGGTCCGATGACGGCGTCGCCGGTCGAGGTCGCCGCCGAGGTCTACGCGTCGTTCAACCGCGGCGACATCGCGCGGGTGGCGGAGCTGTTCGACCCCGAGATCGAGTGGGTCGAGCCGCAGGGCTACTTCGTCCCCGAGGGCCGTGGGGTCCGCCGGGGACGGGAGGTGATCCTGGGGCTGCTGGACGCCTTCGGCCGCTACTGGTCGAGCTTCCAGGTCCACGCCGACCGGATCTGGGACGGCGGCGACGGCGAGGTCCTGATGTGGGGGCGCCAGGTGGGCGTGGCCCGCGAGACGGGTCGGACCTACGAGGGTCCCGTGGCCAACTTGTGGGTCGTCCGCGACGGCCTGATCACCCGCCACGAGAGCGTCGGCGACACGTGGTCGATCGCCGACGCGCTCGGCGGGCGGGACGGCTAGGGCGCCCAGGCAGGACGACAGGCCCGGCGCGCCCGCGCCGAGCGGAGACGGAGGAAGGGACGAGGATGGAACGCAAGAGATGCGGTGCGGCGCTGGCGGCGCTGGCGGCGCTGGCCTGCACGCTGCTGCTGGCGGCGTGCGGGAGCGACGACGGCGGGACGGCCACGGCCGGTGGCGGCGACGGCGGTGGCGGCGATCCGAAGGTGGTGATCGGCCACGTCAGCCCGAACCTGTCGAACCCGACCCTGACGGCGCTGGAGCTGGGCCAGAAGCGCGCGGCCGAGCAGCTGGGCTGGGGCGTGCGGGGGCTCGACGCGGGCCTCTCGCCCGACCGCCAGGTGAGCCACATCGACACCCTCATCAACCTGAAGGTGCAGGCGCTGACCACCTGGGTGCTCGACCCGGGGCCGGTCGAGGCGGCGCTCGGCCGGGCGCGCGCGGCCCAGATGCCGGTGGTGACGTTCAACTCGCCCTCGAAGAGCGCCAACACGGTGATCGAGACCGAGCTGTCCTCCTCCTGCAAGCCGTTCGTGGCCGAGGCGCGCTACATCGCCGAGCGGACCCCGAAGGCCTCGGTGCTGGTGATCGGGCCGCCGCCGGTGCCGGCGCTGAAGCAGCGGGTGAGCTGCTTCGTCGACGCGGCCAAGGCGGCCGGCCTGACGGTCGTCGACCGCCAGGACAACATGCAGGACAGCGCCGACCGCAGCCAGGCGATCACCCAGGACCTGCTGACCAAGCATCCGGACGTGGACGCGATCTGGGGCTACAACGACCCGACCGCGATCGGGGCCGCCGCCGCGGTCACCGGTGCCGGCAAGCAGATCTGGTCGGGCGATCGCAAGGGCGTGATCGTGATCGGCAACAACGGCGACGTCGATGCCGTCGAGGCGGTCCGCCGGGGCTCGCTGACCCTGACCTACGACGAGAACGCCTTCGAGGCCGGCGCGGCCGCGATCGACGTCCTTGCGCCCGTCCTCCGCGACGGCCAGCCGCCCTCCTCGATGCCGGCCCGCCGGGTGATCCCCAGCAACCCGGTGGACGCGTCGAACGTCGACCGGTGGGTCGCACCGGAGAAGCGCCGGGCGACGATCGGCGGCTAGGCCGTCGGGGAGCGGAGCGCCGACCGCCCCGTCCCGTCGCCGTCCGGGGCGGCGGGGCGGTGGCGGTCGGTCCTACTTGATGATCAGCATCTCGCTGCCCCCGTGCGCGCGGAGCAGCAGCAGGTAGGCCAGCTCGATCGCGCCGATCAGCAGGACGACCGCGAAGGTCGCGAGCGGCCGTCGCCAGCGAAGGGTCACCGCGGTCGTCAGCAGCGCCGGCACCGCGACCATCAGCCACCAGCCGCCGCTGTCCTCGAAGGGCGCGCACCAGCCGCTCCCGATCGCGTCGCCGATCACGCAGGGGCCGTCGAACGTCCGTCGTCCGGCCGTGGTCGCGACGACGACGAAGGCCCCGGCCAGCACGGCCAGCCAGTGGGCGGCGGCGGGGGAGAGGGGGCGACGGAGGGCGTCCACGGGGTGATCGCGGGACCGGCCGGCGGTCCCGGAACGAGAGAAGTCCACGGTCTGCGACACGTGGACTTCTCGGAGTTCCTGCGTATGCGCCGGAGAGGACTCGAACCTCCACGGGGTTATCCCCCACAAGGCCCTCAACCTTGCGCGTCTACCAATTCCGCCACCGGCGCAGGACGGCGGAGTGTAGCCGTTCGGCGTCCGTGGCGAGGTCTGGTTGCAGTCCGCCGGCCGGCCCGGTAGCGTTGCGAACACACGTTCGGTAGAGCGGAGCCCCAGGCATGGACCTCACGAAGCGCCAGCAAGAGATCTTCGACTTCATCCGGAAGTACACGTCGAGCAACGGGTACCCCCCGACGGTACGCGACATCGGCAAGGCGGTCGGCCTCGCCAGCTCGTCCACGGTGCACGCGCACCTGGCGAACCTGGAGAAGCTCGGCCTGCTCCGTCGCGACCCGTCGAAGCCGCGTGCGATCGAGCTGCTCGACCGGGCGCTGGAGTCGGCGGTCGAGGGCGTGCGCGGGGCCGTCGGGCACTCCCGACGGCTGCCGCTGCTGGGCCAGGTCGCGGCTGGTGCGCCGATCGTGGCCGAGGAGCAGGTGGAGGAGCACGTGCCCGTGCCCGACCTCGCGGGAGGCGAGGAGGGCGAGTACCTGCTCCGGGTGCGCGGCGAGTCGATGATCGGGGCCGGCATCCTCGCCGGCGACCTGGTCGTCGTCCGCCGCCAGGAGACCGCCCGCGACGGCGAGATCGTCGTCGCGCTGGTGGGGGAGGAGGCGACCGTCAAGCGCTTCTTCCGGGAGAGCGACCACATCCGCCTGCAGCCGGAGAACCCCGACATGGAGCCGATCCGCTCGCGGGAGGCGCGCGTGCTCGGCAAGGTCGTCGGCGTGCTGCGGAAGGTCCACTGATGGCGGCCGTCGGCGCACCGGACGCGGTCGCCGACGGTTGGCCGCAGCGCCTGCCGAGCCGTCGGCGGGCAACGAGCTTGGGTCGCGCGACGGCGCAACCCGGCACGGCGACCATGGGGACGACCGGCCCCGTTCGCCGTGAGGGCAGGCGCGTGCTCGACGAGGTGCTCGTCGGCGCATGGGAGGGCCTGTCCGTCGGACGTGCCGTTCCCTGCCCGTTGTGCGGCGGCCCGATGCGGCCGCTGCACAACGGGCGGGGAGCGGACGTCGTCGTCCGCCACGTCGCCGGGGGAGCCTGCGGGGACTGCGGCACGGCGTTGGGGTAGTCGGGGGCCGCCACCCGCGCGGGGTGATGGGTGGCCCGTGGTGGCGGGTCGTGGCGCCCGGCCGCGGGAGGGGGCGAACGTCACATACCCCGAGGCCCCACCCGCGCGTGCGACGTTCACCCCCGCCGGTGTGGGCGAACGTGACATGGCGCGCCGCCCGAGAAGGGGTGTGCGACGTTGCCCCCGCCCCGGCGGCCCTCGTGGCGCACCGGCCCGCGTGGCCCCGGACCGTCACCCACACCCACACCATCCCCACCCAACCGTCTGCCTCCACCGTCGGCGCGGTACCGTTCACGCCGCAGGCCACGCAGCCGCGGGCGGGCTCGTCCCGTTCGAGGAAAGTCCGGACACCGCAGGGCAGGGTGGTCGGGGAGCCGACCCGGGGAAACCCGCGGGAAAGTGCCACAGAAATGACACCGCCGATGGCGGGCGGTTCGCCGCCCGCACAGGCAAGGTTGAAATGGTGCGGTAAGAGCGCACCGGCGTCGCGGTGACGCGGCGGCCAGGTAAACCCCACCCGGTGCAAGACCGAGCAGGACCGTTCGCAGGCGGCCCGTCGAGGTCCAGGTAGGTCGCACAGATGGATGGCTGCGCAACGACAGAATCCGGCTTACCGGCCTGCTACGGGAGGGCCCCGCCTCGGCGGGGCCCTCCTACGTGCGGGGTGGCCCCACCGACCCCGGTCACCGGACGGTCACCTCCGCCGCTCGCGCGCGGGATAGCGTCCGGCGCCGATGCGGTTCGCGCTGCTGCTCGAGGCGCTCCACCCTCGACCCTGGGCACCGACCGGCGACGGGCGGCGGCTGCGCGACCTCGTCGACCTGGCCGTCGAGGCGGAGCGGCTGGGAATCGCCCGGGTCTGGCTGCCGGAGCGGCACTTCCACGAGGAATTGCACCACGGCGGCCCGCCCGAGGCGCTGCTGGGCGCGATCGCCACCCGCACCCGCCGGCTCGGGCTCGGCCTCGGGCCGCTGCTGGCCCATCCCCACGTCCAGCACCCGGCGCGGTTGGCGGCGGCCGTGGCCGCGCTCGACGCCCTCTCCGGCGGGCGCGTCGCCGTCGCCTTCGCCGAACCGGCCAGCGCGATCGAGCTGCGGCCGCTGCGGATCGCCCGCCGCGGCACCCGCGCCGCCGCCGACCGGACCGCGCTGCAGGTCGCGCGGCTGCTGGCCGAGGAGCCGTTCAGCGGCGAGGACGGGCCCGACGGCCTGCCGGTCCGCCAGCTGGTCCCGCGTCCCCACCAGCGTCCGCACCCGCCGCTCTGGCGCGCCTGCGACCGGCCCGACGACGTCCGCGCCGCCGCCGAGGCCGGCCTCGGCGCGCTGGTCCGGACCTTGCTGGAACCGGAGGAGGCGGGGGAGTGGGTCGCCGAGCAGCGGGCGGTCCTGCGCTCCGACCGCTGCACCCCGGTCGGCGCGACGGTCGAGACCGGGCTGGCGGTGACGCTCCCGCTGCACGTCGGCGAGGCCCCCGCGACCGCGCTGGCCGAGGGGCTGGACGCGATCCACCTGCACCGCCACCTGCTCGACCACCACACCCGCTTCGGCGCCCACCGGCCGGGCCGGACTCGCGTCGCCGAGCAGTTCGCCCGCCGCCGCGCCGCCGTCGGCTACGACCCGGCGCCGATCCTGGCCGATCCCGACGCCCCGCTGGCGATCCGGGTCGGCGGCAGCGTCCGCGGCGCGGTCGGCGATCCCGACCAGGTGGTCGAGCTGCTGGCCCGCTACCGCGACGCCGGGGTCGAGGAGGTGCTGCTCGCCCCGCCGGTCGGGCTGCTCGAGCCCGACGTCCTGCGCCGCTCGCTGGAGCTGCTCGGCCGGACCGTCCTGCCGGAGCTGACCGAGGACGAGGACGACGAGGACGCGGTGGTCGCCGACGACCCCCGGATCGCCGCCGCGCTCGGCCGCCGGCGGCCGATCCCACCCGAGCGCGAGACGATCGTGCTCCCGCGCGAGGACGGGGTCGACGACGACGCGCCGGCCCCGCCGATCGGTCTCGGGACCGTCTCGGGTGCGGTCGGCGGCGACGCCCCGCCGCGTCCCGGGACCCCGGCCGGCGCGGGCACCGCCGGCGCCGCCTACGGCAGCGGCGGGTCGCACGGGGCCGGACCGGTGACCGGCGACGAGGTGCTGGCCGCGGCGACCGGCAACGGCGGCGGGGTCGACGAGGCGATCGCCCGCCGCAGCGCGGTCGAGGCTCTGCGCGCCGGCCTGGCCCGCGGCGGCGGGGCGGCGTTCGGGGCGCTGCTCGACCGCAGCGGCCCCGGCCTGCTGCGGCGGACGGTGGCCAGCGATCCCGCGCTCGCCGTCGTCTTCCGGGGGATGGCGCGCGCGCTGCGGCCGGCGGCCCGGGCCGGGGCCTTCAGCGGCGAGCTGCAGTTCGACCTGCTCGAGGCGGACGGTCGGGTGCGGGCGTGGACGGTCGAGGCGACCCCGACCCGCTCGATCGCCCGCCGCGGGGCCGCCCGCGAGCCGTCGCTGACCCTGCGGCTGGCGCCCGAGGACCTGCTGCGGCTGGCCGGGGGCCGGATCGACGCCGGCAGCGCGCTGCTGGCCGGGCGGCTCGACCTGGAGGGCGATCTGGCCCTGGCGGTCCGGCTCGGCGACCTCTTCCGCGGCTGAGCGGCCCGGACGCGTCCTCCCCGGATGCGAACATGCGTTCGTGTCGTCGGTCGTCTGCGTCCACTTCCCCCGCCTGCCGCTGGTCGTCGCCGCGGACGGCCACGACGAGCTGCTCGGGGTCCCGATCGCGCTCGCCCCGCAGGCCGGTCAGGTCCAGCGGATCGGCCTGGTCTCGCCGGCGGCCGAGGCGCTCGGGGTCCGTCCCGGCCAGACCCTCGGCGAGGCGCTGGCCTGCTGCCCGCGGCTGCGGCTGCTGCCGCCGGATCCGGTCGCCGTCGAGGTCGCGTGGGAGGCGATCGTCCAGCGGCTGGAGGGGATCGGGGCGGCGGTCGACGTCGGGCCGGTCGGCGGGACGACCGAGGCGCGGGTCCCGGGCGCGACCGGCGCCACCGGCACCGCCTGGTTCGCGGCGGCCGGGATCCGGCGGCTGCACGGCGGCACCCTCGCCGGCACCGCGGCGGCGATCCACGGCGCGATCCGGGAGCCGGTCCGGATCGGCGTCGCCCCGACCCGCTTCCTGGCCCGGGTGGCCGCCGGCCGGGCGCGCCAGCGGCACCCGATGGTGGTCGAGCCGCCGGCGATGGGCACCCGGGTCACGCGCGGCCGGCTCGGGCACGGGGTGCCGGTCGGCGGGCTGCTGCCGCCGGTGCTGGCCGACGAGCCGATCGCCGCGCTCGGCCTGCGCCGCGACCTGGCCGAGCTGGTCCAGCCGCTGGAGCGGCTCGGCATCGCCACCCTCGGGGCGCTGGCCGCGCTGCCGTCGGGGGCGGTCGGCGAGCGGTTCGGGCGGCCGGGGCTGATCGCCCAGGAGCTGCTGCGGGGCCAGGACGAGCCGCTGCGCCCGCGCGACCCGCCCGACCGGATCGAGGCCGACCTGCGCCTGCCGGAGGCCGCCTCGGGCGAGCAGCTGGGCCAGGCGCTGGGGCTGCTGATCGACCGCGTGCTGGCCGATCCGCGGCGCCGTCACCGGCCGCTGCGGTCGCTGGTCCTGCAGGCCCACCTGGTCGAGCGGGGAACGTGGCAGGAGCGGATCGTCCTCCGCGAGGCGATGGTCGATCCACAGCGGATCCGCCTGGCCCTGGGGCTGCGGCTGGCGCTGCTGCCCTCGCCGGCCGAGCGGCTGACGCTGCGGGTCGACGGCTTCGGCGCCCCGGTCCCCGCCGACCGGCCGCTGCTGGAGGAGGCCGAGGCGGTCCGCCGCGCGCGCCTGCGCGAGGCGGTCCACCAGGTCCGCGAGGTCGCCGGCGCGGAGGCCGCGCTGCGGGTGGTCGAGGTCGATCCCGGCTCGCGGATGGCCGAGCGGCGGATGGCGCTGACGCCGTTCGAGGCTTAGCGCCGCGCCGCTACTTGCTGAGCATCGTGATCAGCGCCAGCGCCACCGCGCCCAGGCAGAGCAGGCTGGCGACGACGGCGATCGCGCCCTGGACGACCGCGGCGCCGGTGCGCCCGTCGCGGTGGGCGGTGCCGGCGCGGGTGACCGCGGCGATCACCAGCGCGAAGATCACGCTCAGCCCGACGCCGGCCAGCAGGCCGGTCCAGACCACCTCGAGCAGGTCGCTGGCGTCGCTCATGCCGGGTCCTCCGCCAGCGCCGCCGGGGTGCTGCGGGCGCGGATCAGGGCGACCGTCGCGATCGCCAGCACCAGGCAGACGACCAGCGGACCGAGTGTGCCGCCGCCGAAGAGGGCCGAGATCCCGTAGGCGGCCGCGCCGGTCAGGCCGGCGGCGGGGATCGTGAGGATCCAGGCCACGGCCATGTTGCCGGCGACGCCCCACTTGACCGCCGAGAGCCGCTTGGCCGCCCCGGCGCCGACGACGCCGCCGGAGATCACGTGGGTGGTCGAGAGCGGGAATCCGACGTGGGTCGCGGCCAGGATCACCGCGGCGCCCGAGCCCTGGGCGCTGAAGCCCTGGGCGGCGTCCATCTTGATGATCTTCGAGCCCATCGTGCGGATGATCCGCCAGCCGCCGGAGTAGGTCCCGAGCGCGATCGCGCTGGCCGACGCGATCACGACCCAGAACGGCACCTCGGGGTTGGCGGCCGAGAGCGACCCGTGGGCGACCAGCGCCAGCGTGATCACGCCCATCGTCTTCTGGGCGTCGTTGGTGCCGTGGGCCAGCGCCAGCAGCGATCCGGAGGCGATCTGGCCCAGGCGGAAGCCGCGGGCCACCGGTCCCGGTCGCAGGCGGCCGACGATCCGGTAGACGAGCAGGATCGAGACGCCGGCGACCACGAACGCCAGCACCGGGGCGACGAACGCCGGTAGCACGACCTTGCCCAGCAGCCCGTCGCCGTGGATGTGCGACGGCCCGTGCGAGACGAGCATCGCGCCGACGACGCCGCCGATCAGGGCGTGCGACGAGCTCGACGGCAGCCCGTACCACCAGGTGACGAGGTTCCAGAGGATCGCGCCGATCAGCCCGGCGAAGACCACCTGGAGCGTGATCGCGCCGGAGTCGACGATCCCCTTGGCGATCGTGGCGGCGACCTCGAGCGAGAGAAAGGCGCCGATGAAGTTCAGGACCGCGGCCAGCGCGATCGCGGCCCGCGGCGCCATCGCCCGGGTCGAGATCGACGTCGCCACCACGTTGGCGGTGTCGTGGAAGCCGTTGGTGAAGTCGAAGGCCAGCGCGGCTCCCACGACCAGCGCCAACAGCAGATCGGAGGCCATCGGGTCAGGGGGAGGCGGTCGGCGTGCGGGGCGTCATCGGCGTGCGCGGGGTGGTCGTCAGCGGTTCTTGATGACGATGCCCTCGAGGATGTTGGCGACCCGCTCGCACGCGTCGATCGCCTCCTCCAGGTGCTCGAAGATGTCCTTCCAGCGGATCACGACCATCGGGTCGATCCCGCCGTCGAAGAGGCCGGCGATCGCGGCCCGCGACAGCCGGTCGCCGTCGTTCTCCAGCCGGTTGACCTCGACGGTGAAGTGGCGGATGTCGCCGAAGGTCCGCAGCCGCGGCATCGCCTGCTGCAGCGCGCGGGCGGCCTCGAGCAGGATGTCGCCCAGGCCGTGCGCCTGGTCCATCGCCGCCTCGACCTTGTAGAGGATGATCAGGTCCGCGCTCTCGTCGATGTAGTCGACGATGTCGTCCAGTGCCGAGGCCAGCTCCAGGATGTCCTCGCGCTCGAGCGGCGTGACGAACGTCTGGTTGAGGTGCTGGATGATGTCGTGGGTGATCCGGTCGGTGTCGCTCTCGACCTCCCGGATCTCCTTCGCGATCTTGGGGTTGTCCGGGAACTCGTGGAGGAAGCGGCTGAGCAGCTCGGCGGCGCGCACCGCGTTGGCTGCCGACTCCTCGAAGAGGTCGAAGTACGAGGTGTCGCGCCCCGTGATGATCTGCGTCAGACGAGCCATGTGTGAACCGGATGTAATCACCATGTGAAGCGTCGGGGGGCGCCGCGGTTGGGGCCGTGCACGCCGCGTCGCGGACAGCGTCCAGGACGGATGCGAACATCCGTTCGTGTCGTCCGTCGAACGTCCTGCCGGCTCCGCCGATCGCGTGCCCCCCGCGCGTCGCCGATCGCGGACGCCCGGACGGCGGGCGGCGCCGGCGCCGACGGTCCTGCGGCGGCTGGGCGAGCCGCGTCCGGCGCAGGTCCGCTGGGGTGCCGGCGGACGGCCGCAGGTGGTCGACGGCGAGCCGGTCGAAGCGGTCGTCGCCACCTGGCTGCTCGACGACCGCTGGTGGACCGACGAGCCGCTGCTGCGGCGGATGTGGGAGGTGGTGACCGTCCGCGGTCGGGCGGTCGTGGTCTTCTGCGACCTGACCAGCTGGCCGCGGCAGTGGTGGCGCCTGCGCTGACCGCGCGCTTCCGCCGCCCGATCGGCGCACTTCCGGCACGAACTGGGACTGGTCCCGTCACAGCGGGCTGGGGCAGGCTGCCGGTGTGTCCCCGCCCCGCCGCTTCCTCCTCCGTCGCGACGACGGTCAGGCCAGCGTCGAGCACGCCGCCCTGACCGGGCTGGTCCTGCTGCTGCTCGGGGGCGGGGCGGCGCTCGGCTGGGCGCCGGCGCTCTTCAACGCGGTCCACTCCGGGGTCCGGCGGGCGCTCTGCGTCGCCAGCGGCGCTCGCTGCGCGCCGTTCCACCGCCAGCCGCCGTGCCTCGTCGCCCGCGACGAGCGAACGCACGAGGGCGGGGCCGGCTTCCTGATCTTCCGCATCGGCAGCAGCGAGAGCATGGTGGTCGAGCGGCGCTCCGACGGGACGGTGGCGATCACCGCCTACCGCGACCTCGAGGGCGGCGTGGGGCTCTCGGCCGGCGGCCGCTTCGGGATCGGGCGGCGGGTCGCGGGCGACGCCGAGCTGGTCGACGCCGACGCGCCCCGCGGTGGGGTGGGGGTGCGGGCGACCGCGTCGGTCGAGGCGCGGCTGCGGGGCGGCTGGGGCGACAGCTGGGAGCTGCCCGACCGGGCCGCGGCCGACGACTTCCTCCGCCGCTACGTGGCCTGGCGGCGCGCGCAGATCACGGGCGATGACCCCGTCGCCGCCCGTCGCGGGGTCGAGCCGCCGCGGGTCGAGCGGGTCCGGATCGGGGTCGACGGCACGCTCGCCGGCTCGGTCTCCGGGCCGCTCGACCTGCGCGCGTCCGGGACCGCCGTCGCCGGCCTCCACGGCGAGGGCACCCGTGACCGCCGGACCGGGATCACCACGATCGGGCTGGCGCTGCCGGTGGCGGTCGCCGGGCGGCTCGCGGGGCCGCTGAGCCTGCAGCTTGGCGGTGGCCTGCGGGTCGAGCGGACCGCGATGGTGGTCCTCGACCGCGACCTGCGCCCGCGCGAGCTGCGGCTGGCCGGCCGGATCGACAGCGGCGACGGCGCCCGCCGCCGCGACTACCAGCTGCGGCTGGATCTCACCCGGCCGGCGGCCGCGGCCCAGCTGCGGGCGCTGATCGCGGGCCTGGTCGCGGGGCGCGGGCCGGCGGCGCAGCGGGCGGCCGCCGCGCTCGGGCGCTGGGCGCGCGAGGACGGCTGGATCGACGAGCGCGAGTACCGCGTCGGCGCGACCGTCGACGGCCGTGAGGTCGAGTTGGGGCTGGGCTTGCGCCTGGCCGTCCACGAGCGCGACGTGCGCGAGGTCTCGCGGCTGGTGGCCGCCCGCACCCGCCCTCCGGGCGGCGTCTGGGACCCCCGTCCCGACTGTCTGGCCATCTCCCATATATCCGTATATCCTCCCCTCCATGAAGGTGCTGATCTCGATGCCTGAGGATCTGTTGTTGCGCGTGGACGACGCGGCGCGCGAGCGGGGCCTGTCCCGCAGCGCGTTCCTGCAGCAGGCGGCGGCCGCCGCGCTCGGCGACCGGGACGAGGCGGCGCGGACCGCCGCCACCTGGGTCGCCGGCCGCTTCGCCGGAATCGACGCCGCGCCCGCGGCCGACCTGGTGCGGCGCGACCGCGACGCCCGATGAGCCCGCTGCTGCTGGACAGCTCGGTCTGGCTGGCCTGGGCCCGCCCGGACGGCGAGCCCGACCACGATCCGGCGCGGCGGATCGTCGAGCGGCGGATCGCGCGGCGGGTCGAGCTGCGGCTGCTCGACCTGACGCTCTACGAGCTGGCGAACGTCGTGCTGCGCGGCTGGCGGCGTCCGGCCGCCGACGCCGAGGGCCTGGTCGACGCCTGTCGGACGCTGGCCGGGGCGCCGCCGCTGGTGCCCGACGGCGGCGAGTGGCGGCGGGCCGCCGAGCTGGCCGAGGAGCGCGGCCTGACCGCCTACGACGCGGCCTACGCGGCGGTCGCCGCCGCCCGTGGGCTGACGCTGGTCAGCGGCGACCGGGCGCTGGTGGCCGCGGGGCTGGCGGTCGCGCCGGGCGAGGTCCGACGGTGAGCGGCCGGGCCGGACGACGGCCGCGCGGGCCGGCGGGCGACGGCGGCTCAGCGTCCGCCGGTCGCGGCCACCGGAAGCGGACCGCGGCCACGGAAGGTCCGGCGGTAGGCGGTCGGGGTGGTGCCGACGATCCGGGCGAAGTGCGCGCGCAGGACGGCGGCGTCGCCGAACCCGCAGGCGAGCGCGATCGCCTCGATCGGCCGGTCGTCCCGCTCCAGCAGCTCGCGGGCGAGGGCCACCCGCCGCTGGGCGATCCAGCGGGCCGGCGTGGTCCCCGTCTCGGCCCGGAAGCGGCGGGCGAAGGTCCGCTCGCTGACCTGGGCGTGGCGGGCGAGGGTCGCGACGTCGAGCGGCCGGTCCAGGTGCCGCTGGGCCCAGGCGCGGGTCCGTTCCAGGTCGACGCCGCCGGGCACCGGGTCGGGCACCGGCTGGTGGATGAACTGGGCCTGGCCGCCGTCGCGGTGGGGCGCGACCACCGTCCGGCGGGCCATCGTGGCGGCGACCTCGGCGCCGAGGTCGCGGCGGACCACGTGCAGGCAGAGGTCGAGCCCCGCGGCGACGCCGGCGCTGGTCAGCACCGCGCCCGCGTCGACGTAGAGCACGTCGGGATCGACGGTGACCTTCGGGAACTGGGTCGCCAGCCGCTCGCTGTCGTGCCAGTGGGTGGTGGCGCGGCGGCCGTCGAGCAGCCCGGCGTGGGCGAGGGCGAACGCCCCGGTGCAGACCGACATCACCCGCGCGCCGCGGGCGGCGGCCCGCCGCAGGGCGTCGAGGACGGCGGCCGGCGGCGGCACGCGGGCCGCGCGGCCGTAGCCGGGGACGACGATCGTGTCGGCGTCGTCGAGCGCCTCGAGCCCGTGGGCGCTGGCGAGCGTCAGGCCGAGCGGTCCGATCGTGGTCGCGTGGTCGCCGGGCCCGTCGGGGATCGGCGCGTCGGGGCTCGACGGCGTCGCCGGCGCCATGGCCACCCGCAGCCGGTAGTGGGGGTGGCCGATGTGCCCGAACAGGTGGCAGGGCGCGGCCAGGTCGAGCAGCACGACGTCGGGCAGGACGAGCGCGACGACCTCGTGCGGCCGCGCCGCCGTCTCCGGCGCGTCGGGGAGGGGGAGGGCCGGCACATGGCAGGAATAGCACGAACCGGGTCGTTCCTGCCACTGGTCGCGCTGGCGCCGCCCCGCCACGATCGGCCGATGCCCGATGCGCAGATCCTCCTCTACGACGGTTTCGACGAGCTCGACGCGATCGCGCCGTTCGAGGTCCTCGCCGCCGCCGGCTTCCGCTGCGAGCTGGTGGTCGACGGGGACGAGCGGTCGCTGGAGCGCCCGGTCGTCGCCACCCACGGGCTGCGGGTGCTGCCCGACGCGGCGCTGGCCGCCCGTCCCGACGTGCTGATCGTCCCCGGCGGCGGCTGGGCCGCGCGCAGCAGCGCCGGCACCTGGGCCGAGCACGAGCGCGGCGTCCTGCCCGCGGCGATCGCGGCCCGCCACGCCGCCGGCAGCGTGGTGGCCTCGGTCTGCACCGGCGCGATGCTGCTGGCCCGCGGCGGACTGCTGACCGGACGGCCGGCGGTGACCCACCGGGTGGCGCTCGCCGACCTGGCCGCGGCGGGGGCCGACGTCCGTCCCGAGGCGCGGGTGGTCGACGACGGCGACCTGCTGACCGGCGGCGGCGTCACCTCCGGCCTCGACGTCGCCCTGCGGCTGGTCGAGCGGTTCGCCGGGGCCGACGCGGCCCGGTTCGGGGCACTGCGGATGGAGTACGAGCCGCGGGTGACGGCGGTCGGCTGATGGGGTGCGGGTCGCGTCCGCCGGCGATGCGAACATGCGTTCGTGTCGTCCACGCCCTACGTCGAGCTGCACTGTCACTCGGCCTACTCGTTCCTCGACGGGGCGTCGCTGCCGGAGGAGCTGCTGCGGGCGGCGAAGCGCGAGGGGTACGGGGCACTGGCCCTGACCGATCACGACACGGTCGCCGGGGCGATGGAGTTCGCCAAGGCGGCGGCGGAGCTGGAGATGAAGGCGATCCACGGGGCCGAGGTGACCGTGGTGTCGAAGGGCCTGCCGCCGATGCGGGAGGGCCGGATGGTCGGCGACTGGGAGCTGGAGCGGACGCCGACCCGCCACCTGACGCTGCTGGTGGAGCACCAGCGGGGGTGGCGCAACCTCTGCCGGCTGCTGACCGTCGCCCACGCGCGCACGCGCGACCATCCGCAGCGGACCGCCGGCCGGCCGTGGATCACGATCGGCGACCTGGCCGAGCACGCCGAGGGCCTGGTCTGCCTCAGCGGCTGCGCCGACCACGGCTTCGACGACGCCGACGGGATCCGCTCGCTGCTCCAGGTCTTCGACCGCGACCACCTCTACGTCGAGCTCCAGCGCCGCTACCTGCGCGACGACCGCGATCACGCGCGCACGCGCACGGAGCTGGCGCGGCGGTTCGGCCTGCGCTGCGTGGCCACCGGCAACGTCCACGCCCATTCGCGCCAGCGCGCGCGGCTGCAGGACGCGCTGGTCGCGGTCCGCCACCGGACCACGCTCGACGCCTCCGAGCCGCTGCGCCGCGGCAACCACAGCCACGCCCTCGCCGGCCCGCAGGCGATGGTCCGGCGGTTCGAGGACCAGCCCGAGGCCGTGGCGGAGACGGTCCGCCTGGCCGAGCGGCTGGTGGACGGCTTCGACCTGACGACGAGCGTCGGCTACCGCTACCCGGGGCAGGAGGACGCCGAGATGCCGCGGAAGCTCGCGGCCGTCTGCAACGAGGAGTTCGAGAAGCGCTACGTGGACGAGCGGATCCAGCTCTCGAAGAGCGACCGGCGGTCGCCGGCCCAGGTCCGGGAGCAGGCCCGTCGCCGGCTCGACGAGGAGCTGCGGCTGATCGCCAAGCTCGACCTCTCCGGCTTCTTCCACCTCCACCACGAGATCCTCCAGCTCGCCGCCGAGGTCGCCGCCGAGGTCCGCGGCACGGCGGCGGCGCGGGCGCTGCTGGCCCCGGGCCGCGGCCGGGGGTCGAGCGTCTCCTCGATCGTCTGCTACCTGACCGGGCTCTCGCACGTCGACCCGATCGCCAACGACCTCTCGATCGGGCGCTTCCTCCACGCGGACCTGCAGCAGACGCTGCCCGACATCGACCTCGACTTCCCGCGCGACATCCGCGAGGTCCTGATCCCGCGCGTCAACCAGCGCTACGGGCAGGAGCGGGCGGCGCTGGTGGCCGCCTTCCCGACCTACCGCGCCCGCGGCGCGATCCGCGACCTGGGGATGGCGCTCGGGCTGCCGGCGGTCGAGCTGGAGCGGGTCGCCCGCGGGTCCGAGGGCTGGTCGGGGCGGAGCGTGGCCGAGGACATCGCCGCCGCCCTCGGGCTGCGGCTCGACGGCGGCGTCCCGCACGCCGACGCCCCGCTCCACGACGAAGGCTCCTCGCCGCCGCGCGAGCCGATCGCGCTCGGGCCGCCGGCGCCGGTCGCGCCCGGGATGGAGCCGCCGTGGCGGCCGCTCGAGGAGGACCCGGGCCGCGGGCTGCCGGGCCGCTGGGCGTGGCTGGCGCGGCTGGCCTCGATGGCCCACGGGCTCCCGCGCCACCTCTCGCAGCACCCCGGCGGGATGATCATCTCGACCCAGCCGCTGATCGACTGCTGCCCGGTCGTTCCCTCCGCGATGGAGGGCCGGCAGATGATCATGTGGGACAAGGACTCCTGCTCCGACGCGGGCTTCGCGAAGATCGACCTGCTCGGCCTGGGGATGCTCTCCTGCGTCGAACGCTGCGTCGAGCTGATCTCCGCCCGTCCCGACCAGGAGCAGCCGTTCGACCTGGCCCGGGTCCCGCTCGACGACGAGGAGACGTACGAGGCGATCCAGAAGGCGGACACGACCGGGGTCTTCCAGATCGAGAGCCGGGCCCAGATGGGCTCGCTGCTGCGGACCCGCCCGCGGACGCTGGAGGACCTGACGATCCAGGTGGCGATCGTCCGTCCCGGGCCGATCCAGGGCGGAGCGGTCAACCCCTACATCGAGCGCAAGCAGCGGCTCCGGGACGAGGAGGAACGCGGCGTGCCCGAGGCCCAGCGCTTCCGGGTGCCGGTCCTCCACCCGTCGCTGGAGGAGCCGCTGCGGCAGACCCTCGGCACGATCCTCTTCCAGGACCAGGTGGTGGAGATCGCGCAGAAGTTCGCCGGCTTCAGCCCCGGCCGGGCCGAGGGCGTGCGGCGAGCGATGAGCCGCAAGCGCTCGGAGGAAGCGATGGAGGAGCAGCACGAGGCGTTCGTGCAGGGGGCGATCCGCACCCACGACGACGTCACGCCCGAGCTGGCCGAGCACGTGTGGGGGATGGTCAAGGGCTTCTCCGGCTTCGGCTTCCCCAAGGCCCACGCGGTCGCCTTCGGCCTGCTGGCGTACCAGTCGACCTGGCTGCGGGTTCACCGGCCGCTGGAGTTCCTCTGCGCGCTGCTGAACGAGCAGCCGATGGGCTTCTACCCGCCGGACGCGCTGATCCACGAGGCCGACCGGCGAGGGATCGAGGTCCGGCCGCCCGACGTCCGCCACAGCGACGCCGAGTGCACCACCACCGCCGACGGGGCGATCCGGCTCGGGCTGGGCTACGTCAAGGGCGTCCACCGCCACGAGGTCGCGGCGCTGGTCGAGGAGCGGCGCGCGCACGGCCCGTGGCGCTCGATCGGCGACCTCGTCACGCGGCTGGGGACGAGCATCGGGTCGCTCGAGCAGCTGGCCTGGGCCGGGGCCTGCGACGAGCTCGTGGGTCAGGCTGGAGTCGACGGTGAGGGTTCGGTGCCGGAGGCCCGTCGGCGACGGGCGGCGCTCTGGCAGCTGGGGTTGCTGAACCCGGGGCGGCGGGTGCGCTCCGGCACCCAGCTGGCGCTCGAGCTGGAGGCGGCGCCGGCCGCCCGCGACCCGCAGCTGGCGGAGATGACGCCGTGGGAGCGACTGATCGCCGACTACGCCACCACCGGCCTGACCGCGGGACCGCACCCGATGCGGCTGCTGCGCAACCAGGTCGAGCCCCGCGGGGTCACGATCAGCGAGCAGCTGAAGGAGCTGCGGCACGGGCGCAGCGTCCAGGTCGCCGGCCTGGTCCTGGCCCGCCAGCGGCCCGGCAGCGCCAAGGGCGTCGTCTTCCTGCTGCTGGAGGACGAGGAGGGCACGATCAACCTGGTCGTCCCGCCGGAGGTCTACCTGCGCGACCGGCAGGCGGTCCGGACCGAGCCGCTGGTCGTCGCCGAGGGGCGGCTGGAGAAGCTGCCGGCGGGCGGCGGCCAGATCAACGTGCTGGTGCGGCGGATCCGGGCGCTCGACGAGCTGACCGAGGACACCGCGGCGACCGTCCGCACCCTGCGGACGCTGAGCCCCGAGCAGCTGGAGCAGCGCGCCCGGCAGGCGGAGGAGGAGCCGGAACTGATCGCGGTCGGCGGCGGGGTCGCCCCGCGGCCCGGCGGCTTCCGGCCGGTGGCCCCGAACGTCATGCACTTCGGTCGCGGGAGGGGCGGGCGCCGCTGAGCCGCCGATCGCGCCGCAGGATGGCGTCGCCACCACCGGTTCCCGGGGGCGCCACGCGCGCCGCGTGCGCGCGCGTACGTGCCACGGAACAGGGGCGATACACAAGAACTTCCTGCTCCTGCAAGGAATCGTGCAGAAGGCCCTCGACGGCGAACGCGTTGTGCAGTCGCCGGCGACGCTGCTATCCTGCCCGCAACGCTGAATTTCCGGAACCACGCCTGCCGCCGGCGTCCGGAAAGCGGGGGACCCATGTATTGGGGCGAATCGGCCTGACGGCCGTAGCGCACTCCAGCGCGAGTCCGACAGCTAACCCCGTAAGCGCTGCTGGAGAACCGACCGATCATGGCGAACGACCGCGACGAACCCTGGTGGGCTGACGCGCAGGACTACCGTCACAGCGCGCCGCGCCGACGAGTCCTCGACGAGCGCACCCCTTCGCGCTACGACGACGAGCGTGGGGCGTCCGCCGCTGCGCGCCGCCGCCGTGCCGCCGCCGCCCGGGCCGCGGCCCAGCAGCGTCGGGCCCGCCAGCGCCGGCCCGATGCGGTCGAGTACCAGTGGGTCGACGAGTCGCCCTTCAGCAACGAGGAGCGCGGCGACGAGCGTCACCGGATCGAGCGCGAGCGGCACCGCCGCGCCCGGGAGCGCTCGCGCGAGGTCCCCGCCGGGGCCCGCCCCGGATCCGACGTCGCCCGTCGCCCCGGCAACCGTCGGCCGGCCCGCCGTCGCACCAGCAGCCCGGTCGCCCGACCGGAGAAGCTGCTCCTCTACGCCGCGCTGCTCGGCCTGTTCCTCGTGCTCGCCGCCGCGACCACGTCGGACGCCGCCGTCGTGCACCACGCGCTGACCGCCGGCCGCTAGCCGCCGGTCGCCTTCCTCGGCCTCCCGCTCACGGGGGAGGCTTCCTCGAACCGACGGCGCTCGCCCGTCCGCTCCGCCGTCCCCGAACGGCCCGCTCGCCCGGGCTCGCGACGGCCGCGAACGCTGCTCCCACCGGCCTGCGGCAGATCTCAGTCGGCCTGTGTGATATCTGGCGCGCTTGGGTACTTGCATACCAGCGATCCGGTGCCTACACTAATCATCGGTAAGCCACTTCACTTGATGAAGTACGAATAAAGATCCCGCTGGAAGGTCGCGCATGCCCAACGCGATGAGCCGTTTCACCATCCACGACGACCTGTCGGCCCCCGAGGGGTCGCTCCCGGTCCTGAAGGGGGCGCTGCACTCGGCCGGTCAGCTGCCGAACCTGGTCGGGGTGCTCGCGGGTTCGCCGGCCGCGCTCCGCGGATACGCCCGCTTCCGCAACGAGCTGCGTCACGGCGTGCTCGACACCCAGACCAAGGAGCGGCTGTCGCTCGCCGTCGCCGAGCACTTCCGCTCGGCGCCGGGGATCAAGATGCACAGCCGCACCGCGCGGATCGCCGGCCTCGGCATCGACGAGGTCCAGCTGGCCCGCGAGTTCCGCTCGGCCGACGAGAAGCAGGACGTGCTCCTGCGCTACGTCGGCCACCTGCTCCAGCGTCGCAGCCAGCCCCCGGCCGCCCTCCAGGAGGAGGCGCTGGAGCTGGGCTGGACCGAGGAGGAGCTGCTCGAGGCGATCGCCTACGGCTCGGTCGAGGTCTTCTCCGCGCTGGTCAACATCGCCGGTGACGTCCCCGTCGACGGTTCGATGGAGGAGTCCCGCCAGCTGCGGGCCGCCTGATCGTCCGTGGTGCCCCGGAGGCCGTCCGGATCGGGCGGCCTTCGGCGTTCCCGCGCGAGCGCGACCGGCCACGCCGCCGCGACCGACCGTAGGATCAGCACCGTGGGGGAAGGGACTCGATGATCGCCGAGGACCAGGACGACCTGCCGGATCGCGGGTGCTGCCCGCACTACCACCTGGCCGTCGAGCTGATCGGGCGCCGCTGGACGGGCGCGATCGTGGCGGTCCTGCTCACCGAGGGTCCGCAGCGGTTCAGCGAGGTCGCCGCCGCGGTGCCCGGGCTCTCCGATCGCGTGCTGTCGCAGCGGATGAAGGAGCTGGAGCTGAGCGGCGTGGTCGAGCGCCAGGTCCATCCCGGCCCGCCGCTGCGGGTGCTCTACGGGCTGACCGCGAAGGGCCACGAGCTGCGGCCGGTGGTCGCCGCGCTGGAGCGCTGGGGACAACGTTGGATGGCCGATGATGTCCCGACGGCGAACGGCCCCGGCGCGCCGCTCGGCTAGCCTCCAGCGTGCGCTCGCGCGCACCGACCCCTTCCGCAGGAGCGAACGACACCGTGGCCGACACCCCGCGCACCCCCGAGGACGTCAAGCGCCTGGTGGCGGAGCACGACATCCGCTTCGTCCGGATGTGGTTCACCGACATCCTCGGCCAGCTGAAGTCGTTCTCGGTCAACGCCTCGGAGCTCGACGACGCGTTCGAGGGAGGGATGGGCTTCGACGGCTCCTCGATCACCGGCTTCAACGCCGTCGAGGAGTCGGACATGATCGCCGTGCCCGACGCCTCGACCTTCGCGATCCTGCCCTGGACGCCGAAGTCCGAGGGCGTCGCCCGGATGTTCTGCGACGTCCACACGCCCGAGCGGACGCCCTACGAGGGCGATCCGCGCTACATCCTCCGGCGCGCGATCAAGCGGATGGAGGCGATGGGCTTCGACAGCTTCAACGTCGGTCCGGAGCTGGAGTACTTCCTGTTCAAGGACAGCCGCGAGCCGGAGCCGCTGGACGAGGGCGGCTACTTCGACCTGACCGCGCTCGACGCCGGCTCCGACGTCCGCCGCGACACCGCCCTGGCGCTCGAGGCGATGGGCATGAAGGTGGAGTACAGCCACCACGAGGGCGGTCCGTCGCAGCACGAGATCGACATCCGCTACGCGGACGCCCTCAAGATGGCCGACGACTGCATGACCTACCGGTTGACGGTCAAGGAGATCGCGATGCAGCACGGCTGGCACGCGACCTTCATGCCGAAGCCGATGACGGGCGAGAACGGCTCGGGCATGCACACCCACCTGTCGCTCTTCCGCGACGGGCGCAACGCCTTCTACGACCCGGACGATCGCTACTTCCTCTCCGACGTCGGCAAGGCGTTCATCGCGGGGCAGCTGCGCCACGCGCGCGAGATGTCGGCGATCTTCGCCCAGTGGGTCAACAGCTACAAGCGCCTGGCGCCCGGCTACGAGGCCCCGGTCTACGTGGCCTGGTCGCGCCGCAACCGCTCGGCCCTGGTGCGGGTGCCGCTCTACCACCCGGGCAAGGAGCAGGCGACGCGGATGGAGCTGCGCTGTCCCGATCCGGCCTGCAACCCCTACCTGGTCTTCGCCCTCCTGCTGCACGCGGGCCTGGACGGCATCGAGCGCGGCTACGAGCTGCCCGAGCCGATGGAGCGCAACCTCTACCACCTGTCGCCCGACGACCGCCGGCGGCTGGGGATCGAGCAGCTGCCCGAGACCCTCGGCGAGGCCGTCGAGCTGGCGGCCGAGTCCGAGCTGGTGCTGCGGGCGCTCGGCGAGCACACCCTCGACCGCTTCGTGGAGATCAAGCGCGAGGAGTGGGAGGACTACCGCGTCCAGGTGACGCGGTGGGAGCTGGACCGGTACCTGCCGGTGCTCTGAGGGGTGGCGGGGCCGAGGGCTCGTGGTGTCGGCGCTGGCCCTCGGCACGATCGGCGGCGCCGAGGCTTCCGCGGGCCAGGAGTGGATGTACGACGGCGCGTCGGCGGGCGACCGTACGGTCACCGGCTCGAGCAAGAACCTGACGAGCGTCTCGGGGGCGGTCTACAACGCCTATCCCGGCCACGCGGTGGCGTGCGTCAACGCGCTGGAATCCAACGGCGAGCCCGCGGGGAGCTCCTGGTGCACGCCGGCGGACGTGACCGGCAGCCAGGGCGTCACGCACCCCTACTGCGGCTGCAAGCCCAGGCGAGGACGCGTCACCGTCAGTTCGTCGTCGGACACCACCTGGTTCACCGCCTGGCAGAACTGGTAGGCGGACGGGCGCCGGCGGCACCGCTCCCGTCATGCGACGCTTGCGCTGGGCGGTCGCTGCCGCGCTGCTCCTGACGGCGCTGGCCGTGTCCGTCGTGACGGTCCGAGAGCGAGGCGGCGCGGAGACGCCGCAGCGCGGACGCGATCTCGACGAGCGCGCGCCGGGGCTTACAGCGGCGGAGACGTTCGGCGTTCTCCGGACGCCGTCGCCGGTCGCCGTTCCTCCACGCGTGCGCCGGTTCATCAGCGCGATGGACGCACGCCTGAGAGCGGTCGCGCGGCCCAATCCAGCGCTGGCCCGCGCAGCGGTTCCGCGCGGAGGAGATCCGCGCAGACCGTGGTTCCTCGTCCCTGGGGCGAACGCGGTCTGCCTCGTCATCGGCGACGGGACGGGCGCCTGTCAGCCGCTCGACGCGGCCAGGCGGAATCGCCTCCAGATCCTGCAGACGAGCTCGCCGGCGAGCGCCGTCGGCCAGAACCGGGGAGCTGGGCCGCTGAGCGCATCACTGCCGCCCGTGAACGTCGTGCGAGGGGCGATGGCGGACGGCATCGAGATGGTCCGCGGGAGAACCGCCGACGGGCGGACCGTGACGGCGACGGTACGGGACAACGTCTACGAGCTGGCCGGTCGCGGCCTCACCATCGACGTCGTCCCGTACCGCTAGGCACCCGACCAGCCGACTGACGATCGGCTGGCCGGACCTGCCTCCGGGGCTAGTAGTAGCGCCGGAAGGTGCGGAAGTTGAAGCCCAGGGACTTGTTCTTGTCGAGCTTCGAACCGACGTGGACGAAGACCGTCCAGGTGCGGTACGCGCGCTTCGGCGGCAGCAGGCGCTTGACCTTCAGGTAGCCGCAGGCGTTCGGCCGGCCGAGCTTGACGCGCTTGACGACCTTGTTGCTCGAGCCCTTGCCGCTGACGTACGACGCGTAGAGCGAGCCGGCGCCGAACAGCGGGGTCAGGCCGGAGACGCGCCACGTCCGCTTGCGGAACGGGTTGCTCGGCTTGCGGGCGATGTCGAGGGCGGCGTTGGTCGCGCGCACCGTGGTGTTGCCGGTGACGACCGGGCCCGAGGCGCCGAACTCGGTCACCTTGACCGGGAAGCTCTTGCCGCTGACCGGGCCGATCGTGCCCATGCTGAACTTGCCCGTCAGCGTCGGCGTGGCGTTGCCGGCCCCGTCGAAGGTGCCGGTGGCCGAACCGTAGCCGTCGACGATCACCTGGTACTGACCACCCGGCGTACCGCCGGAGATCGTGAAGGTGATGTTCTCCGACTGCTTGGTCGGGACGTTCGTGTAGCAGGCCTTGGTCGGCGCGATCGTGGCGGCCGACGCCGTGGCCGGGACGCCGACGGCAAGCACCGCGACTGGGGCGGCAACGAGCAGGGTGCGAAGCTGCATGTGGTTCCTCGGGGGAGAAGGGAGGGTGGGACAACGCGACCCGGGCATCCCCGGTGCCGCGTCGCCGCACCCTACTGGCTCGCGCGGGCCACGGCGCCGATCCCCCGGCCCCGCTTGGACGGTGTAGACCGGCGGTCCCGGTCAGCCGTCGAGCGCGGCCCGCAGGGCGTCGGGATCGGTCACCGGCGCCCGGCACGCGAACCGCTCGCAGACGTAGGCCGCCGCCCGGCCCGCGAGCGGCGGGCGGTCGCGCAGCAGCGGCACGCCGCCGTCGTCGACGCCGTCCCCGACCGCCAGCACCAGGCCCGGCCGCGGTCGCTCGCGGACCACCGCCACCAGCGCCGCCCGCTGCTCCGGCGGGCCGACGATCGCGACCTCGCGCGGGGGACGGTGGTGCTCGTCGAGGGTCAGCAGGGCGTACGCCACCGCCTGCGGCGCCCGTCCGGCCACCGTCGCCGCCAGCCGCAGCCAGCCCTCGGCCGCCGCCGCCCGCTCGGGCTCGCCGGTCAGCGCCGCCAGCCGCAGCAGGCCGCGGGCCGCCGCCGCGCCGCCCGAGGGCGCCGGCGCGTCGTCGAGCTCGATCCGGCGCACCGGCAGCGGCTCGGCGGCGTCGACCGCGGTCGAGAAGAACGCGCCCCGCTCCGGGTCCCGGAACCGCTCGACGATCGCGTCGGCCAGCTCGCCCGCCCACGCCAGGTGCGTGGGATCGCCGCCGGCCTCGTAGAGCGCGACCGCCGCCTCCAACAGGAACCCGTGGTCCTCCAGGACCGCGTCGTGGCGGGCCCGGTCCGCCTCCACCCGGTCCGACCAGGTCCGCCGCAGCCGCCCGTCGACCGTCAGCTCGCGCCGCACGAACGCCGCCGCCTCGACCGCCACCGCCAGCCGCCGCTCGTCGCCGAAGGCGGCCGCCGCCAGCGCGAAGGCGTGGATCGCCAGGCCGTTCGCGCCGGCGATCCGCTTGTCGTCGACCCCCGGCCGCACCCGCGTCGCCCGGGCCGCCAGCAGACCGGATCGGATCCGCTCGACCGTCGCGTCGTCGGGCCGCTCGCCGCGGTCCTCCAGCACGCTCGCGCCGTGCTCGAAGCTCCCCTCCTCGGTCACGCCCAGCCAGTCGATCGCCGCCGCCGCGTCCGCGGGCTCCAGCGCCGCCCGCAGCTGCTCGGGCGTCCAGACGTAGAACCGCCCCTCGACCCCCTCGCTGTCGGCGTCGAGCGCGGCGAGGAACCCGCCCTCGGGGCCGCGCAGCTCGGCCTCCAGGAAGTCGAGCGTCCGCTCGGCCGTCTCGCGCAGCCGCTCGTCGCCCCACAGCCGCCAGCCCTCGACGTAGGCCCGCGCCAGCAGCGCGTTGTCGTCGAGCATCTTCTCGAAGTGGGGGACCGTCCAGCTGGCGTCGACCGCGTAGCGCGCGAAGCCGCCGCCGAGCTGGTCGTGGATCCCGCCCGAGGCCATCGAGCGCAGCGTCTGACGGGCCATCGCCGCCGCCCGCCGCCCCGGCTCGTCGTCCTCGGTCGCCCGCTGGAGCAGGAACAGCAGCGCCGCGTGGGGCGGGAATTTCGGCCCGTCGCTGCCGAAGCCGCCCTGGACGCTGTCGTAGCCCGCCGCCAGCCCGCGGACCGCCTCGTCCAGCAGCTCCGGACCGGGCACCGCGTCGGCCGGGGTCAGCCGCACCGCGCCCGAGAGCTGGGCCGCGACGTCGGCCAGCTGGCCGCGGATCTCGCCGGCCCGCTCCTGCCACGCCTCGGCGACCGCGTCCAGCACCATCCGCCACGACGGCATCCCGCGCCGCGGTTCGGGCGGGAAGTAGGTGCCGCCGTGGAACGGCTGCTGCTCCGGGGTCAGGAAGACGTTCAGCGGCCAGCCGCCGTGGCCGGTCATCGCCTGGACCGCCTCCATGCAGAGCGCGTCGACGTCCGGCCGCTCCTCGCGGTCGACCTTCACGCAGACGAACCGCTCGTTCATCAGCGCCGCCACCGCCGGATCCTCGAACGACTCGTGGGCCATCACGTGGCACCAGTGGCACGCGCTGTAGCCGATCGAGACCAGCAGCGGCTTGTCCTCGCGCCGCGCCCGCTCGAGGGCCGCCGCACCCCACGGCAGCCACGCGACCGGGTTCTCGGCGTGCTGGAGCAGGTAGGGCGAGGTCTCGGCGGCGAGCGCGTTCGGCATCACCCCGCAGCCTCGCAGAGCGGGCCCGCGGGCCTGCGGACGCTCAGCGACGGCCCGCCAGCCGCTCGATCGCCCGGGTCGCCCCGTCGCTCAGCTGCTCCAGCTGGTCCGGGTCGAGCCCGAGCAGCTCCAGCAGCCGCCTCGGGTCGCCGAGCGGGTTGCGGACCCGGTAGCGGCCCGGCCGCAAACCGCGCCCGCGGACCTCGACGACCGCCGTCTTGCGGCCTCCCAGCGCACCCGTGACCGCCGTGCCCGGCACGTAGCCCAGCCGTCGCAGCAGCAGCCGCGCGTCGGTCACCCGCAGGTAGCCGCTGCGGAGGCCGGCGATCCGGAACGAGACCGGCGCCTGCTCGTCGTCGGAGAGCAGCTGCGTCAGGTCGAGCTCGCGCAGGATCCGCTGGAACGTCACCGTGACCGCGTCGTCGACCGTCCGCTGGGCCACGGCCTGGCCGCGGGCCCGCGGGCTGCGGCCGAGCTCGCGGGCCGACGCCGGCGGCAGCGGCGACGCGGGCGGGGCGGGGAGGGCCGAGCAGCGCGGCGGCGCCCCACCGGTCGCGAACCGCGCCACCGCGCCGCGCACGCAGGGACGGTCGGCGAGCAGCAGCGAGTGGCCGGCGCCGGGAGCGACGAGCAGCCGCGCGCCGGGGATCCGGGCCGCCAGCCGCTCGGCCGCCGCGGTCGGGGTCCGCTGGTCCTCGCGGCCGCTGAGGATCAGCGTCGGCACCGTCGGCAGCGGACCGACGGCGGCCGCCGGATCGGGCCCGGTCGGCCACCAGGCGCAGCTGCCGGCCATCCCGGCGGCGATCAGCGCGTCCGGGGACCAGCCGCCGCGGTCGCCGGCGGGCCGCGCGTCGAGGGCGGCGCGGGCGGCCGCCAGCCGCGGCTCGCCGACCGCGGTCGCCGTCGTCCACGGGAACGCGGTGTCGCGGCAGGCGACCGCCATCAGCGTGCCCAGGCTCAGCCGCCCGGCGGAGCCGGCGGCCGCGGTCGGGTCGCCGTCGTCGTCGGGCCCGTCGAGCAGGCCGGTCTCGCGCGCGAGCCGGACCAGCGGCGCCGGATCGCCCTCGGCGGCCCGCCGGATCGCCCCCGGCAGCGGCGCCCGCAGCAGCGGGTCGACGTCGCCCAGGCTGCTCAGCTGGAGCAGCGCGTCGCCGCCGATCGTCGTCGGCACCCGCCGCCCGCGACCGCCGTCGATCGCGGCCCGCACGGGCAGCCGGGCCTGCAGCCGGACCAGGTCGCCGCGCGGGTCGCGGGTGACCCCGGCGCAGGCGCCGCCGCGACAGGCGCGGACCAGCAGCTCGCCCGCCGCGCGGGCGCTGGCGAGCCCGAACGGGTCGTCGCCGGCGCCGTCGACCGGGGAGTCGAGCAGCAGCCCGGAGACGCGGTCGGGATGGGCGGCGGCGTAGCGCTGGGCGGTGTAGGTGCCGTAGGAGACCCCGACCACCAGCAGCCGCTCGTAGCCGGCCGCGGCACGGACCTGGTCGAGGTCGGCGACGACGTCGGCGGTGCCGTAGCGGTCGGCCGCCGGTCCCAGCCGGCGGGCGCACGAGGCGAGCGACGACCGGTCCCGCAGGTCGGTCGGGCTGGCCAGCTCGGGGCAGACGATCAGGTCGGAGGAGCGACCGGTCCCGCGGGTGTCGACGGTCAGCAGGTCGCGGCCGCGCAGCAGCGGGGCCAGCGGCGCCAGCACCGCCGCGTGGGAGGACGTGGTCGCCTCGCCGGGGCCGCCGGCCAGGAAGAGGACCGCCTCCGGCCGGGCCGCGAACCGCCGCCGTCCGGCCTGCGTCCGGCGGACGGCCAGGCGGACCTCGCCGGCGCTCGCGTCGGTCCGGTCGAGCGGCACCGCCACCCGCGCGCACTGGGTGCGGCCGGGCTGCTGGCTGCCGCAGGAGCGGAAGGCCGCGGTGGGTGGCGCCGCCGCCGCGGGGGAGGCGAGCAGCGGGACGAGCAGGGTCGCGGCGAGCGCGATCGCGCGGCGGGGGGTCGGCACACGCGCCAGGCTACTGAGCACCGTGTCCGAGACGATCCCCGGCTGGACGGGCGGTGCCGGCCGCCCTGCGGGGTATGGTCGGCGGACCCTGCCCTGACCGTCCCGGAGCCCGCCGTGAGCAGCGCTCGCCGTCCGATCAACGCCCCCGACGCCCCCGCGGCGATCGGCCCCTACGTCCACGCCGTCGCGGCCAACGGCCTGCTCTTCTGCTCCGGCCAGATCCCGCTCGACCCGGCCAGCGGCGAGCTGGTCGGCACGACCCCGGCCGAGCAGGCGCAGCAGTGCCTGGAGAACCTGCGGGCGGTCGTCTCGGCGGCCGGCGGATCGCTGGCCGACGCGGTCCGGGTGACCGTCTACCTGACCGACATGGGCGCGTTCGCCGAGGTCAACGAGGTCTACGGCCGCTTCTTCGCCGACGATCCGCCGGCGCGGGTGGCGATCGGGGTCGCGGCGCTGCCGAAGGGCGCCCAGGTCGAGCTGGACGCCGTCGTCCTGCTGCCGGGGTAGCGCCGATGGACGCCGCGGTCGATCCCTGGGCGGTCGTCGACGACGCGCGGCGCGCGCGGGCGGCCGCGGCGATCGCCGACGTCGTCCGCCCGACCCCGGTGCTCAGCTCGCGCGGGCTCTCGGAGCGGTTCGGCGGCCCGATCGTCCTCAAGGCCGAGAACCTGCAGCGGACCGGGTCGTTCAAGCTCCGCGGGGCGCTGGCGAAGGTCGCCGCGCTCGGGCCCGACGCGGCCGCCGGCGTGGTCGCGGGCAGCGCCGGCAACCACGCCCAGGCCGTCGCCTACGCGGCCCGCGAGCGGGGCGTCCCGTGCGAGGTCTTCATGCCGGAGGGGGCGCCGATCGCGAAGCTCGACGCCTGCGCCGGCCTCGGCGCCCGCGTCCACCGCGGCGGCGCCTCGGTGATCGACGCGGTCGCGGCCGCGCGCGAGCGGGCGGCCGCGACGGGGATGGCCTTCCTGCACCCGTTCGACGACCCGGACGTGATCGCCGGCCAGGCGACCGTCGGGCAGGAGCTGCTGGAGCAGGTGCCCGACCTGGCCCAGGTGGTGGTGCCGCTCGGCGGCGGCGGCCTCTCCTGCGGGATCGCGCTGGCGGTCAAGCGGGCGCGACCGGACGTGCGCGTGATCGGCGTCCAGGCGGAGGCCTGCGCGCCCTACCTGCGGGCCCGCTCCGGAGCGGCGGGCGCGGTCGACGAGGGCACGCCGACGATCGCCGACGGGATCGCCGTCAAGCAGCCGGGGGAGGTGACCCTGCCGCTGGTCGAGGCGCTGCTCGACGACGTCGTCGGCGTCGACGAGGACGCGATCGCCGAGGCGATGGTGACGCTGCTGGAGCGGGCCAAGCTGGTGGTCGAGGGCGCCGGCGCGGTCTCGGCCGCCGCCGCGCGACCGGGACTGATCGCGGCCCCGGCGTCGGGCACGACGGTCCTGGTGCTGTCGGGGGGCAACGTCGACCCGGGGCTGGTCGCCGCGATCGCCCGCCGCCACGAGAGCGTCGTCGGCCGGCGGCTGGTGCTGCTGACCGTGGTCAGCGACCGGCCGGGATCGCTGGCGCGGCTGCTGACCGAGGTCGGCGCGACCGGGGCGAACCTGGTCGAGGTCCAGCACGTCCGCGACGGCGTCGCCCTGCACGTGCGGGAGACGGCGGTCCAACTGGCGTTGGAGACCCGCGGCCCGGAGCACGCGCGGGCGGTCCGGGAGGCACTGACCGGCGCGGGCTACGCGGTCCGCGAGCTGGGCTGAGCCTGTATGGGAAATGGCATACAGAAATGTATGGCGATTGCCATACAGGGACGGTAGGCTGGCGACGTGCCCCCGGTCCGGCCCTTCCCGTTCGAGACGCCGATCGCGCCCGAGGCGCTGATCGACCGCCACGACGCGCTCGAGCGCCTGCACCTGGCGGCGGCCGATCGCGCCCACGTGCGGCTGGCCGGGCCGCGTCGCTTCGGCAAGACGTCGCTGCTGCTGGCCCACGCCAGCCGCCTGCGCCAGACCGGCTGGCGGACGGTCCACATCGACCTCTACGGCGTGACCTCGCTGGCCGAGGTCTGCGGCCGGATCGCCACCGCCTACCGCGGGCTCCGCGACCACCGGGTCAGCGGTCAGCTCGACGTGCTCGGGTCGCGGCTGGGGCTGACGCTGACGCCGGCCGGTCCCGGTGTCTCGGTCGCGCCGGCCGGCCGCCGCGACCACGGCGAGGCGACGCTGGCCGCCGCCGCCGAGCTGCTCGACCTGCCGGTCCGGCTGCACGAGCGCGACGGCACGCCGACGCTGGTCGTGCTCGACGAGTTCCAGGACCTGCTCTCGGCCGGTTCGCGGCTCGACGGGCTGCTGCGCTCGCACGTCCAGTACCACGGCGAGGCGGCGGTCTACGTCTACGCCGGCTCCCACCCGTCGTTGATGCGGGCGCTCTTCGCCGACCGCGAGCGGCCGCTCTACGGGCAGGCCGAGCCGCTGGAGCTGGGCCCGCTGCCGCTCGACGAGGTGGTCGACGAGCTGCACGAGCGGTTCGCCGAGCTGGAGGAGCAGCCGGGCGAGGCGCTGGGGCTGCTGGCGACCGCCGCCGCCGGCCATCCGCAGCGGACGATGCTGCTGGCGCACCTGCTCCACCGCGAGCTGCAGCTGGGCGCGACCGGCGACGCGGCGCTGGCCGACGCCGTCCTCGACCGCGCCCTGGCCCACACCGCCGAGGCCCACCAGGCGGTCTGGGACGGGCTCGCGGCCGGCCGCAAGGCGGTGCTGGCGGCGATCGCCGACGGCCTCGCCCCGACCGGCAGCCGGGCCGCGAACCGCCACGGCGTGGCGCGGGCGACCCTCCAGTCGGCGCTCGACGATCTCGGCGCCGAGGGCCAGCACGTCGTCCGCGACGATCACGGCTGGCGGTTCGTCGACCCGCTGCTGGCCCGCTGGGTGGCGCGGCGTGGCTGGCCCGCGGGCTGAGCCGCCGCCCGTCGCCGCGTCAGCCGCCGGCGAGCACGGCGTCGATGCCCTCGGCGGCGAGGACCTCCATCACCGTGTCGCGGTGGTCGCCCTGCAGCTCGATCACGCCGTCCTTGGCCGATCCGCCGACGCCGCAGCGCTTCTTCAACCGGCCGGCCAGCGCCCGCACGCCGTCGTCGTCGAGCGGCAGCCCGGAGACGGTCGTGACGGTCTTGCCGCGGCGGCCGGCGGTCTCGCGCCGGACCTTGGCCCGGCCGCCGGCGGCCGGGGCGGGGGCGGGGCGGGCGGACGAGCGGTCGCGCCGGCGCTGATCGCCGCCGTCGCTGGACCAGACCAGGTTCGAGTCGCCGCGGGGCATGCCCGGGACGGTAGCGTCCTGGGCATGGCCCTGAACGAGAAGCCCACGGTCGAGATCCCGGCCGACACCCCGCCCTCCTTCCAGCTCGAGCTGGAGGACCTGGTGGTGGGGGACGGCGAGGAGGCCGCGTCGGGCCACGTCGTCGAGGTCCACTACGTCGGCGTGGCGTGGTCGGACGGCAAGCAGTTCGACGCCTCCTGGGACCGCGGCGACACCTTCAAGTTCCCGCTCGGTCGCGGCCAGGTGATCCAGGGCTGGGACCAGGGCGTGGCCGGGATGAAGGTCGGCGGCCGCCGCCGGATCACGATCCCGCCGATGCTCGGCTACGGCAAGCGCGGCGCCGGCGGCGTGATCAAGCCCGACGAGACGCTGGTCTTCGTCGTCGACCTGATCGGCGTCCGCTGAACCGTCACCCCAGCGTCATCGGCAGCGAGCGGACCCCGTTGACGAAGTTCCCGACCAGCGGGTCGGGGTCGCCGACCGCGATCCGCGGGTAGCGGGTGAGCAGCTCGCCGAAGAGCGCCCGCAGCTGGAGCTTGGCCAGCGGCGCGCCCAGGCAGTAGTGGGGCCCGCCGCCGCCGAAGCCGAGGTGGCGGTTCGGGGTCCGGGCGACGTCGAAGCGGTCGGGCCGGTCGAAGGCCCGCTCGTCGCGGTTGCCGGAGGGGTAGAGCAGCACCACCTTGTCGCCGGCCGCGATCGGCTGGCCGGCGATCTCGCAGTCGCGGGTCGCGGTCCGGCGGAAGGTCATCACCGGGCTCGCCCAGCGGACGAACTCGTCGACGGCGGTCGCCTGCAGCCGCGCGTCCGGGTCCTCCAGCAGCAGCGCCCGCTGCTCGGGGTCGCGGTCGATCGCGACCATCGCGTGCGAGCTGGTGTGGCGGGTGGTGTCGTTGCCGGCCACCGACAGCAGCACGAAGAAGGCGGCGATCTCCTCGGTCCGCAGCCGCTCGCCGTCGATCTCGGCGTGGACCAGCTGGCTCAGCAGGTCGTCGCCCGGGCTCGCCCGCCGCTCCTCGGCCAGCTCGCTGCACGCCTGGTGGAGCCGGAACAGCGCCTCGCCGACGACGGCGATCGGGTCGCGGCCGTCGAGGTAGACCGGGTCGTTCCACGAGACCATCGCGTCGGCGTGGTGGACCAGCTCGTCGCGGTCGGCCTCGGGCACGCCGAGCATCCGCATGATCGTCATCTCCGGCAGCCGCTTGGCGACCAGGGCCACGAAGTCGCCGTCGCCGTGCTCGCCCAGCTCGTCGACGACCTGGCGGGCGTCGCGCCGGATCCCGTCCTCCAGCAGCTTGACCGTCCGCGGGGTGAAGCCGGCGCCGATCAGCCCGCGGACGGCGGCGTGGCGCGGGTCGTCCATCGCCAGGATCGAGAGCGCCGCGTCGAGGAACTCCTGCGGCGCGTCCTCCAGCATCACGCCGCGCCCGGAGCAGAACGTCGCCGGATCGCGCGAGACGCGGCGGATGTCCTCGTAGCGGGAGAGCGCCCAGTAGGGGCCGGTCAGCTCGCCGCCGATGTCGACCAGGTGGCCCTCCGGCTGCCGCTGCCGCGAGACCGGGTCCTCGTCGCGCAGCCGTCGGAACGCCGCTTCGCGCTCGGCGATCGGCCGCGTCCAGAACTCCTGCGCCGAGATGTCGGCGACCGCGTTGGCGGCGGTCTCGGTGCTGCTCATCGTCGCTCCTCCCGATCGGTTTCGGGCAGGCTGTCAGACACTATGTCCGAATGTCAAGCCGAGGTTGCGCGATGAGTTCCCGCGCGGGTGGCAGTCTCCATCGACATGAGCTCCACCATCAACAACATCGGCGTCGCGATGTTCACCGTCGCCGACCAGGACGCCGCACTCGCCTTCTACCGCGACAAGCTCGGCTTCGAGGTCCGCGCCGACGTCTCGTTCGGCGAGCAGGGCGGCAACCGCTGGCTCGAGGTCGCCCCGCCCGGCTCGACCGCCCGGCTGGCCCTCAACCCGCCGATGAACGGCACCCCCGGCGGCGGCTCGATCGGGGTCGAGACGCCCGACCTCGACGCCGAGCACCAGCGGCTGGGCACGGTCGGGATCGAGGTCGATCCGCCGTCGGACATCCCCGGCGCGCCGCGGATGATCTCGCTCGAGGATCCCGACGGCAACTGGATCTGGATCGTCGAGACGCCGGCCGAGTAGCGCCGGCGGAGGTGGGAGCGCCGCCCGTCCCGCGCGGGGACGGGCGGGCGCTCGCCGGCCTACAGCGGCGTGACGTAGGCGCCGCTGATGCCGCCGTCGACCAGGAAGGTCGCGGCGTTGACGAAGCTCGCCTCGTCGGAGGCGAGGAAGAGGACCGCGTTGGCGATCTCGCGGGCGCGCGCGAAGCGGCCCATCGGCACGTGCACCAGCCGCCGCTGGGCGGCCTCGACGTCCTTCGCGAACAGCTCCTGCAGCAGCGGCGTGTCGACCGGGCCGGGGCAGAGCGCGTTGACCCGCACGCCCTGGCGCGCGTACTGCACGCCCAGCTCGCGGCTCATCGCCAGCACGCCGCCCTTCGACGCCGAGTAGCTGATCTGCGAGGTCGCCGCGCCCATCACCGCCACGAACGAGGCGGTGTTGATGATCGAGCCGCCGCCGGTCTCCAACAGGTGGGGCAGGCCGTGCTTGCAGCCCAGGTAGACCGACTTCAGGTTGACGTCCTGGACCCGCTGCCAGGCGTCCTCCTCGGTCTCCAGGATCCCGGCGTCGTCGGGCGGCGAGATCCCGGCGTTGTGGAACAGCACGTCGATCGTGCCGAACGTGTCACGGACCTGCTGGTAGGCGTCGCGGACCGCGTCCGACGAGGTGACGTCGCCGCTGATCGCGAGGTCGACCCCCGGGATCTCGCCCGCCAGGTCGAAGCCGACCACGGTCGCGCCCTGCTCGCGGAAGACGCGGCTGGTCTCGGCGCCGATGCCGGACGCCGCGCCGGTGACGATCGCGACCTTGCCCTCCAGGCGGCCGGGGTGGAGGGCGGGGGTGGACTCGCTCACGCGGACTCCTCGGTGTGGTGGTAGACGGTCTTCAGCTCGCTGTAGGCCTCGAGCGCGTAGGGCCCGAGCTCGCGCCCGATCCCCGACTGCTTGAAGCCGCCGAAGGGGGTGGCGACCCGGACCGAGCTGTTCGAGTTGATCGACAGCACGCCGCTGTCGATCGCCCGCGCCACCCGCAGCCCGCGGGCGCCGTTCTGGGTCCAGATCGAGCCGGAGAGGCCGTAGATCGTGTCGTTGGCCATCCGGATCGCGTCGGCTTCGTCGTCGAACGGCAGCACCGCCACGACCGGGCCGAAGATCTCCTCGCGGGCGGCCGGGGCGTCGGGGTCGATCGGGCAGAGGACGGTCGGCGGGAACCAGAAGCCGGGGCCGTCGGGGGCGCTGCCGCGGAACGCGACCGGCGCGCCGTCGGGCACGAACGACGCCACCTTGTCGCGGTGGCCGGCGCTGATCAGCGGCCCCATCGCGGTCGCCTCGTCGAGCGGGTCGCCGACGCGGAAGCCGGTCACGTGCGGCTCCAGCAGCTCCAGGAAGCGGTCGAGCGCCGAGCGCTGGACGAGGATCCGCGAGCGCGCGCAGCAGTCCTGGCCGGCGTTGTCGAAGACCGCCCACGGCGCGGCCGCGGCCGCCGCCTCCAGGTCGGCGTCGGCGAAGACGACGTTCGCCGACTTGCCGCCCAGCTCCAGCGTCACCCGCTTGATCGTGTCGGCGGCGGCGCGCTGGATCCCGGCCCCGACCGCCGTCGAGCCGGTGAAGGCGATCTTCGCCACGTCGGGGTGCTCGACCAGCCGCTGGCCGGCGGTCCGACCGGGGCCGGAGACGACCTGCAGCACGCCCTCGGGGATCCCGACCTCGAGCGCGATCCGCTCCAGCTCGATCGCGGTCAGCGGCGTCAGCTCGGCCGGCTTGAGGATCGCGCAGTTGCCCGCGGCCAGCGCCGGGGCGAGCTTCCACGAGGCGATCGGCAGCGGGAAGTTCCAGGGCGTGATCAGGCCGACGACGCCGAGCGGCTCGCGGAAGGTCATCGCGACCCCGCCGGTGACGGGGATCGTGGCCCCGAGCAGCCGTTCGACCCCGCCCGCCATGTAGCGGAAGGTGGCGGCGGCCTGGCCGATCTCGCCGCGCGCGTTGCCGATCGCGTGGCCGGCGTTGCGGGCCTCCAGCCGGGCCAGCTGCTCCTGCTGGTCCTCGATCGCGTCGGCCAGCCGCAGCAGCAGCCGGGCGCGGTCGGAGGGGCTGACGGCGCGCCAGCCGGGGAAGGCGGCCGTGGCGCGGGCGACGGCGGCGTCGACGTCGTCGGGGGTCGCCGAGGGGATCTCGCGCAGCGTCTCGCCGGTGGCCGGCTCGAGGACGGCGTGGGTGCTCAACGCGTCTCCTGTTGGTCGGGGGTGGAGGGCTCGGGCGGCGCCGGGGCGGCCGGCGCGCCGGGGGCGGGACGGGCGCCGGGCTCGGCCGCGGCCCGCACGAGGGCATCGAAGAGCCGGGTGGCGGGATCGCCCTCCGGGTGCCACTGGACGGCCAGGCAGAAGCGGCGCCCGGGCCGTTCGATCGCCTCGATCACGTCGTCCTCGGCGCGGCCGGTGACCGTCCAGCCGTCGGCGACCCGGTCGAGCGCCTGGTGGTGGTGGGAGCGGACCGCGACCGACTCGGCGCCGGACGCGCGGGCGGCCAGCGAGCCGGGGACGAGCGCCACCGGGTGGGCGTTGCGCTCGTCGAGCGTGCCGGGGACCCGCCGGTGCTCGTCGCTCGCGACGACGTCCGGCAGGTGCTGGATCAGCGTCCCGCCGTCGGCCGCGTTGACGATCTGCATCCCGCGGCAGATCGCCAGCAGCGGCAGGTCGCGCTGCTCGGCGGCGCGGGCGAGGGCGAGTTCGAAGGCGTCGCGCTCGCGGTCACCGGGATCGGTCCGGGGATCGCGCTCGGCGCCGTAGCTGTCGGGGTCGAGGTCGATCCCGCCGGTCAGCACCAGCCCGTCGAGCCCGTCGAGCAGCGGGCCGGGGTCGGCGGTGTCGCGCGGGTCGACCGGCAGCAGCAGCACCCGCGCGCCGGCACGCTGGAGCCCGTCGACGTAGTTGGCGGGGGTGAAGTGCGCCGGCTGCTGCCAGGCGACGCCGTGGCGGATCGGCTCGTGGGCGGCGGTGACGCCGATGACGGGGCGGCGGGGCATGCTCGCCATCACAGCCGTTCGAAGCCGCGGAAGCGTTCCCAGTCGGTGACCGCGGACTCGAACGCCTGCAGCTCGACGCGGGCGTTGTTGGCGTAGTGGTCGACGACCTCCTGGCCGAACGCCTCGCGGGCCAGCGGGCTGGCGACGAACAGGTCGCGGGCCTCGGTCAGCGTCCCCGGCACCTTCGGGACGTCGGCGAGGTAGGCGTTGCCCTCCAGCGGCGGCCCCAGCTCCAGCTCGCGGTCGATCCCGTCGAGCCCGGCCGCGATCGTCGCCGCCAGCGCCAGGTAGGGGTTGACGTCGGCGCCCGGCACGCGGTTCTCCACCCGCAGCCCCTCGCCGTGGCCGACCACCCGCAGCGCGCAGGTGCGGTTGTCCTCGCCCCAGGCGACCGCGGTCGGCGCGAACGAGGCCGAGGCGTAGCGCTTGTACGAGTTGACGTTGGGGGCGAAGAACAGCGTCAGGTCGCGCAGGTGCGCCTGCTGACCGGCGACGAACCGCTCGAACAGCGTCCGGTCGCCGCCGAAGACGTTGCGGCCGCTGGCGGCGTCGGCGAGCGAGACGTGGATGTGGCAGCTGTTGCCCTCGCGCTCGTCGAACTTGGCCATGAAGGTGATCGCGTGGTCCTCCTGGGCGGCGATCTCCTTGGCCCCGTTCTTGTAGATCGAGTGCTGGTCGGCGGTCGTCAGGGCGTCGCCGTAGCGGATGTTGATCTCGTGCTGGCCCAGGTTGCACTCGCCCTTGGAGTCCTCGACCGGCATCCCCGCCGCCAGCATCTCGTTGCGGATCCGGCGCAGCAGCGGCTCGACCCGGGCGGTGCCCAGCAGCGAGTAGTCGACGTTGTAGAGGTTGGCCGGCACGAGGTCGCGGTAGGCCTGCTTCCAGGCCTGCTCGTAGCCGGTCCGGAAGACCATGAACTCCAGCTCGGTGGCGGCGTTGCAGGTCCAGCCCCGCTCCGCCAGCCGGTCGAGCTGGCGGCGCAGGACCTGGCGCGGCGAGGCGACGACGTCGCTGCCGTCGAGCCAGCGGACGTCGGCCAGGCAGACGACCGTGCCCGGCTGCCACGGCACCGGCCGCAGCGTCGCCAGATCGGGCTGCATCACGAAGTCGCCGTAGCCGCGCTCCCACGAGCTCATCGCGTAGCCGTCGACGGTGTTCATCTCGACGTCGACCGCGAGCAGGTAGTTGCAGCCCTCGGCGCCGTGCTCGGCGATCTCGTCGACGAAGTGGCGGGCGACCAGGCGCTTGCCCTGGAGCCGGCCCTGCATGTCGCAGATCGCCAGCAGGACGGTGTCGACCGTCCCGTCGGCGACCTGCGCGCGCAGCTGTTCGAGCGTCAGGCTCATGCGACGTCCAACTCCTCCTCGATCTGGTGGATCGTGTGCTTCGGGCCGGTGAACCAGCGGCGGGCGGAGAGCAGCCACCAGATCCCGACCGTGCCGAGCACCGCGGCGACGGTCAGCGGCGCGAAGTTGACGCTGCTCCAGGTGAAGTCGTCGTTCCAGGGCAGGCCCGCGTCGGCCGCCGGGATGATGAACAGCACGCAGATGATCGCGACCCAGATCAGGGCCACGATCCCGACCGGGCGGTACCAGCGGCCGAGGCTCCAGTCGCCGGTCTCGAAGCGGTCGCCGTGCTTCAGCCGCAGCCAGATCGGGATCGCGTACGAGATGTAGAGGCCGATCACGGCGATCGAGGTCGCGGCCGCGTAGGCGACGCCGGCCTTGTCCTTGGCCACCACCAGCGACGGGATCAGCAGGATCCAGGCGAAGACGACCACCAGCACGACGGCGTTGGCGGGGACCCGGCGGTGGGTCAGCCGCTGCCAGAGGCGCGAACCGGGGACGGCGCCGTCGCGCGAGAAGGCGTAGAGCATCCGCGAGGCCGCGGTCACCGAGGCGTAGCCGCAGAACAGCTGCGCGGTGGCGGCGATGATCAGCAGCATCCCGGAGAGGAAGCCGCTCAGCTGGGTGTCGAGGATGTAGATCACCGGCGAGGGCAGGCCGGCCTCGGCGGTCGCGTCGAGCGTCGCCTGGGCCGAGCCGGGGATCGCGAAGGTCACGGCCAGGATCAGCACGTAGCCGAAGACGGCCGAGACGAGGATCGTGTTGATGATCCCCTTGGCGACCGCGGTCGAGGCGTTGTGGGTCTCCTCGGACATGTGGGCCGAGGCGTCGTAGCCGGTGAAGGTGTACTGGGCGTGCAGCAGGCCGAGCAGGAAGCTGAAGGTGACGCCGCCGAAGCCGACGCCGGAGTTGTCGACCGTGTCGGTGAAGACGAACGAGAAGCTCTGGTGGCTGTCGGAGGCGAACGCCAGCACGATCACGAAGACCGCGACGCCGGCCACGTGCCACCAGGCGGAGACCATGTTGATCCGGGTCGCCAGGTGCGGCCCGAGCACGTTCATGAAGGCGTGCAGGATCAGGATCGCCGTGAAGACGTAGAAGATCGTGTTGCGGTCGGTGCCGAGGCCGGCGCCGAGCACCTCGAGGACGGCGGTCACGAAGATCGCCGCGCCGTAGTCGATCGCGGCGGTGACGGCGATCTGGCCGACCAGGTTGAACCAGCCGGTGAACCAGCCGTGGGCCGGCTTGCCGAGCCGCGAGGCGAACCAGTAGAGGCCGCCCGAGGTCGGGTAGGCGGAGGCCAGCTCGGCCATCGCCATGCCGACGAACAGCACCATCACCGAGACCAGGGGCCAGCCCCAGGCCATCGTGATCGGGCCGCCGTTCTGGAGCCCGATCCCGTAGCTGGCCAGGCCGCCGGTCAGGATCGAGACGATCGAGAAGCTGATCGCGAAGTTCGAGAAGCCGCTCAGCGACCGCTCCAGATCCTGCTTGTAGCCCAGCTCGGCGAGGCGACGCTCGTCGTCTGAGAGTGGCTGTTCCGCCGTGGTCATCCGTCCGCTCCCGGTTAAAGGTTTGCAGGTCACGCCTTTGACCGGGCGAACCTACCCGCGGGCTCCGGTCGTCGTCAACCGCGCGCTGTCCAAGCCGGCTTGTCCGGCTGGCGAAACGGCGCCGCCGGGTCAGCCGCGAGCGAGGCCGGCGAGCACGTGCTCGGTGCCGGCCAGGTGGCGGCGGACGGTCCGGATCGCGACCGTCACGTCGCCCCGCTCGATCGCGTCGACCAGCCGCACGTGCTCGGCGTTCGAGTGGCCCAGGACCTCGCGCGGGTGGGCGATGTGGGCGATCAGCTCGGTCGCGCCGGCCTGGATCTCGGTCGCCTGCAGCACCAGCCGCCGGACGCCGGTCAGCTCGACGAGGGCGATGTGCAGCGCGACGTCGGCGCGGCGGTAGGCGGGGAAGGCGTCGGCCGCGTCCATCAGCTCGATCTGGCGCCGCATCGCCGCGATCCCGGGAGCGACGACGTCGGGCTCGCTGGCCGCGCGCTCGGCGGCCAGGCAGACCGCGCCGACCTCGAACGCCCGCCGCGCGGCCACCTGGTCGCGCCAGTCGGCGGGCAGCGGACCGGGCTCCTGGTGGGCGGCCAGCGGCGGCTGCTCGGCGACGAAGGTGCCGCCGCCGCGGCCGCGCTGGGAGACCAGGTGGCCGGACTGGACCAGCGCCGTCAGCGCCTGGCGGAGGGTCGAGCGCGAGATCCGCAGCTGCTCGGCCAGCTCGCGCTCGGGCGGCAGCTGGTGGCCGGGAGCGAGCACGCCGAGACGGATCGCGCTGCCCAGCCGCTCGACGGTCTCCTCGAAGGTCGTCGGGGCGTGGACGGGGGAGAGGACCGCCTCGGTGGCGTCGGCCGCCATGCCGGTGACGCTACACCGCCGACCGCGCGGTGACGTGGCCGGCGGACGGGCGGCGGACGGCGCGGCGCCCGCCGAAGTATTCTGAGCGGTCTCTCCCTCCGCGTCCGGGCGGTACGACGACCGCCGGTAGGACGTGGGTTCCACCGTCACCGGAGCACCTTCATGGCCACCGCTTTCGCTTCCGAGCCCACCGATCCCGAGGTCCGGGAGGAGATCGTCTCGCTCGTCCGCCAGTTCACCGACGAGCAGGTGATCCCGCAGGCCGAGCACTACGACGCCAAGGACGAGTGGCCCGCGCCGATCGTCGACGGCCTCAAGGAGCTGGGCCTCTTCGGCGTCACGCTGCCGGAGGAGTACGGCGGCCTCGGCCTCGATCTCCAGACCTACGCGCGGATCGCCGAGGAGCTGGCCCGCGGCTGGATCTCGATCCCGGGCATCATCAACACCCACTTCATCGGCGCCTACCTGCTGATGAAGTTCGGCACCGACGAGCAGAAGCAGAAGTACCTGCCGCAGATGGCGACCGGCGAGCTGCGGGCCGCGTTCTCGCTCTCCGAGCCGCACTGCGGGTCGGACGTGCAGGCGATCAAGACCGCCGCCAAGAAGCTCGACGACGGCCGCTACGAGATCAACGGCCAGAAGCTGTGGGTCACCAACGGCCTGATGAGCGGCCTGGTCTTCGTGCTCGTGGTCACCGATCCCGAGGCGCAGCCGAAGTACAAGGGCATGACCTGCTTCATCTGCGAGAAGGAGCCGGGCGTCGAGGTCAACACCGGCGAGTACGAGGGCTTCGAGGTCCCGCCGAAGATCAAGAAGATGGGCTACAAGGGCGTCGAGTCCACGGAGCTCGTCTTCAACGGCTACAAGCTCGGCGCCGACCAGATCCTCGGCGGCGAGGAGGGCGGCCTGAACAAGGGCTTCAAGCAGATGATGGACTCGCTCGAGGTCGGTCGCGTCAACGTCGCCGCCCGCGGCGTCGGGGTCGCCCAGCGCGCCTTCGAGCTGGCGATCCGCTACGCCCAGGAGCGCGAGACGTTCGGCAAGCCGATCGCCCAGCACCAGCTGGTGCAGGAGAAGCTGGCCGACATGGCGACCCGCACCGAGGCCGCCCGCCTGCTGACCTACCGCGCCGCGGAGCTGAAGGACAAGGGCGAGCGCTCGGACACCGAGGCCGCGATGGCGAAGCTGGCCGCCTCCGAGGCGGGCCACAAGAACGCCGAGGAGTCGCTGCGGATCCACGGCGGGTTCGGCTTCTCCAAGGAGTACGAGATCGAGCGGATCTACCGCGACGCGCCGCTGCTGCTGATCGGCGAGGGCACCAGCGACATCCAGCGGATGGGCATCGCCAAGGGACTGCTGAAGCGCTACGCGATCTAGCGGGGCGGCGGGGCGGGGCGGGGCGGCCCGCCGGCTGCGACGTTCCGGTCGCTCGGCGACCGGAACGTCACAGGAGACGGGAGCGGAGCTGGTCGACCAGCGTGGTCGGCCGCTCGGCCAGCTGGTGCCAGCCGATCCGGAGCACGGTGTAGCCGGCGGCGACCAGGATCGCGTCCCGCTCGCGGTCGCGCCGACGGCGGTCATCGCCGGCGTGCCAGCGCTCGCCGTCGGCCTCGACGATCAGGCCGGCGTCCGGCCACAGGAAGTCGACCTCCAGGCCGAGGACGACCTCGTTGACCAGCGGCAGCGGCAGGCCGTGCTCGCGCAGCAGCGTCAGCAGCCGCCGCTCCAGCTCGCTGGCCGTGCGGTGCATCCCCGGATCGTCGACCGCGTCGAGCACCGCGCGCAGCCGCCGGACGCCGGGATGCGGTCGCTCGTCGAGGCGCTGGCGGAGCGCGAGCGGGTCGACGAGGTGGTTGACGAGCACCGTCCGTACCGCGCTCCGCAGCGCCGTCGGGCCGACCCGCGAGGCCAGGTCGACCAGCGTCCGCGCCGGGTCGGTGACGAGCAGCCCGCTGCCGAGCCGGATGGTCGGCAGGTCGTCGTCGGCGTGGTGGATGCGGATCCCGGGCCGCGGCCGCCGGCGACCGCCGACGACGGTCACCTCGACGATCCGCGCCGGCCGCGGCAGCAGGCCGAGCAGGTGCCCGGCGGTCAGGTGGCTGAGCGGATGGGCCGACCCGATCGCCAGCTGCGCCGCCCAGGCCGCGGGCACGGCGCCGCGCTGGGCCGCGCCGACCACGTAGACGCCGCGGTGGCGGCGGGTCAGGACGCCGGTCGCCGCCAGCCGCGAGGCGGCGCGGGCGTCGACGCCGGCGGCGCGCAGCTGGTCGAGCGACACCAGGCCGGCCTGCCGCTCGGCGGTGCGGACGATCCGGGGCCAGTGACGGGACATCGCGCGAGGGTGACGCGCGGCGGGCCTCCCGAACCGGATCGCACGAAGTTGGCGCAGGTTCGGCACGGAGTCGTCACGCCCCGCTCCGCCCGCTGCGACGTTCCGGTCGCTCAGCGACCGGAACGTGACGGGCGGCGGTCGACGGGCGGCGGGGAGGCCGCGCGGCCCCGGCGCGGCGCGAGCGCGGGGCGTAGGCTGGCCGCATGCCGGAGCTGCACGTCCTGCGGGTCTTCTGCGACGAGGCGGGTCGTCACGGCAACCCGCTCGGCGTCGTGCTCGACGGGGGCGCGGTGGCGGCGGCGGAGCGGCAGGGCGTGGCGGCGGCGCTGGGGTTCTCGGAGACGGTCTTCGTCGACGATCGCGCGAGCGGGGCGCTGCGGATCTTCACCCCCTCGACCGAGCTGCCGCTGGCCGGTCATCCGCTGGTCGGCAGCTCGTGGCTGCTGGCCCACGTCGGCACGCCGGTGAGCGTCCTGCGGCCGCCGGCGGGCGAGGTCCCGACCGGTGCCGACGCCGACGGCGCCTGGATCGAGGCCCGGCCCGAGGACGGTCCCCGCTTCACGCTCGTCGAGCACGCGACGCCGGAGGACGTCGACGGGTTGCCGGTCCCGCGCGGCACCCACGTCCACATGGACGCCTGGGCCTGGGAGGACGAGGCCGCCGGCCGCGTCCGGGCCCGGGTCTTCGTCGACGAGATCGGGGTCCCGGAGGACGAGGCGACCGGCTCGGCCGCGCTGCGGCTGGTCGAGGCGCTCGGCCGGCCGCTGACGATCCGCCAGGGCCGGGGCTCGATCATCGAGGGCGAGCCGGCCGCCAACGGCCGCGTGCGGGTCGCCGGCCGGGTGGTGCTCGACGAGCGCGTCGAGCTGGCCAGCCGGCTCTGAGCGGCCGCGGGCGCCCGCCCTCTAGGCCGGGCTGATCCGCACCGCGGTCCCGTAGGCGCAGACCTCGGTGCCGACGCTGGCGTACTCGTTGGTCTCGAAGCGGAAGGCGAGGATCGCGTTCGCGCCGCGCTCCTCGGCCTCCTGGGAGAGCCGCTCCAGCGCCTCGGCGCGGCTGTCGTGGAGCATCTTCGTGATCCCCTTCAGCTCGCCGCCGACGAGCGACTTGAAGCCGGCGCCGATGTTCGAGCCGACGTTGCGCGAGCGGACGGTGAGGCCGAAGACCTCGCCGATCACCTCGTCGATCCGGTGGCCGGGGACGTCGTTGGTGGTGACGATCAGCATGGCGGCCACCCTACGGGGCGGCTCGGCCCGTCCGCGAGCCCTTCACGAGATCGTCATCGGTCGGGTGATAAGTCATCTGATGACCTGGTAGCCTGCGGAGCGTGTCGCTCTCGTCCCTCGGTCGCAGCGCCCTCAGCGAGCTCGCCGTCGAGCAGCTGCGCGACCAGCTGGCCGCCGGCTCGTGGCCGGTCGGCGCCCGCCTGCCGGCCGAGGCCGAGCTGGCGCGGCAGCTCGACGTCGGTCGCTCGACCGTCCGCGAGGCGGTTCGGGTGCTCGTCCACGCCGGCCAGCTGGAGACCCGTCAGGGCTCCGGCACCTACGTCCGCGCGCTCGAGCCGCCGCCCGAGTGGGAGCCGCGCGTCCGCCGGGCCGAGGTGCTCGAGGTCTACGAGGTCCGCGAGGCGCTCGAGTCGCAGGCCGCCCGGCTGGCCGCACTACGCCGCACCGACGGCGACCTGGAGCGGATCGACGCCGCGCTCGCCGACCGCGAGCGGACCCGCGCCGCCGGCGAGGTCGAGCCGTTCGTCGACGCCGACCTGGCCTTCCACGCCGCGGTCGTCGAGGCGGCCGGCAACGCGCTGCTGAGCGAGATGTTCCGCTCGTTCCTGAGCGTCCTGCGGGCGGCCCTGATCGACGTCGTCGAGGGCCAGGTGATCGACAAGATCGACTCGACCGACGCCCACGCCGCCCTCCGCGACGCGATCCGCGACGGCGATCCCGAGCGAGCCGTCGCCGCCACCCACGACAACGTCACCGTCACCGCCCGCGGCCTGCGCGAGCGGCCCGACCCGAGGAGCACCCGATGAGCACATCGGACCGCCTGGCCGTGCCGGGCCAGCCGACCTGGAACCCCCAGCGGTCGAGCGGGATGCCGTTCGAGCGCTACCGGCCGTTCCACCAGCGCGTCCCCTTCGAGCTGGCGGACCGGACCTGGCCCTCGCGCCGGATCGAGCGGGCGCCGCTGTGGGCCGCGGTCGACCTCCGCGACGGCAACCAGGCGCTGATCGATCCGATGGACACGGAGCGCAAGCGGCGGCTCTTCGACCTGCTCGTGCGGATGGGCTTCAAGGAGATCGAGGTCGGCTACCCGGCGTCGGGCAGCACCGACTTCGACTTCGTCCGCAGCCTGATCGAGGACGACGCGATCCCCGACGACGTCCGGATCATGGTCCTGACCCCGGCCCGGACCGAGCTGATCGAGCGCACCTACGACGCGCTCGAGGGCGTCGACAACGTGCTCGTCCACCTGTACACCGCGACCTCGCCGCTGTGGCGCGAGCACGTGCTCGGGGTCGACGCCGACGGCCTGATCGACCTCGTCCGGACCGGGGCCGAGGCGCTCCAGCGCGGCGCCGAGCGGCTGCCCGGCTCCGACGTGCGGCTGGAGTTCTCGCCCGAGACCTTCGTCCTCACCGAGCCCGAGCTGGCGCTGGCCGTCTGCGACGCGGTGACCGGCGTCTGGCAGCCGACCGTCGAGGACCCGATCGTCCTCAACCTGCCGTCGACGGTCGAGGTCTCGACGCCGAACGTCTTCGCCGACCAGATCGAGTGGATGGACCGCAACCTCGCCCGTCGCGAGGGCGTGATCCTCTCGGTCCACCCGCACAACGACCGCGGGACCGGCGTCGCCGCGGCCGAGCTGGCGATGATGGCCGGCGCCGACCGGATCGAGGGCTGCCTGTTCGGCAACGGCGAGCGGACCGGCAACGTCTGCCTGATCACGCTGGCCCTCAACCTCTTCACCCAGGGCGTCGACCCGCAGCTCGACCTCTCCGACATCGACGAGGTCCGGCGCGAGGTCGAGCACGCCAACCAGCTGCGGGTGCCCGAGCGCCACGCCTACGGCGGCGACCTGGTCTACACCTCGTTCTCCGGCACCCACCAGGACGCGATCAACAAGGTCTTCGCCCGCCGCGAGCGGACCGCGCGGGAGACCGGCGTGGCGGTCGACGAGCAGCCGTGGGAGGTGCCCTACCTGCCGATCGACCCGCACGACGTCGGCCGCTCGTACGAGGCCGTGATCCGGGTCAACAGCCAGTCCGGCAAGGGCGGCATGGCCTACCTGATGAAGACCGAGCACGGGCTGGAGCTGCCGAAGCGGCTGCAGATCGAGTTCTCCCAGATCGTCCAGCGCCACACCGACGCCGAGGGCGGCGAGTTCTCGGCCGAGCGGCTGTGGGAGCTGTTCTCCGACGCCTACCTGCCGCGCGAGGGCGAGCGCTGGGGCCGCTACCGGATCCGCGGCCACCGGACCGCCTCGCAGGAGGACGGCCGCGACCGGCTCGACGTCGACCTCGACGTCGACGGCGAGCTGCGGACCCTGACCGGCACCGGCAACGGCCCGATCGACGCCTTCCTCGCCGCGCTCCAGCCGCTGGTCGGGACGGTCGTCGTCCGCGACTACGTCGAGCACGCGCTCAGCGCCGGCGGCGACGCCCGCGCCGCGGCCTACGTCGAGTGCGAGGTCGACGGCCGGGTGCTGTGGGGCGTCGCGATCCACGAGAACATCGTCCGGGCCTCGCTCGGCGCGGTGGTCAGCGCGATCAACCGCGCCGTGCGCGGCTGAGCGGCCCGGGACCGCTCGGGGTCGGCGGCCGGGGATCGACCCGGGACGGCTCCGGGCGATCCCCGATGGTGGCGCGGGTCGCGGCCGAGCAGGGTGGCGACCATGACCCCCGCACGTCCCTCCTCCCGGTCCGCGCTGACGGCCGCGCTCGCCGCCGCGGCCTGCCTGGCCGTGCCCGCCGTCGCCAGCGCCGACGGGCTCCGTTGGCGCGCCTGCGCCAGCGCCGAGACCGCTCCCGGCCTCCAGTGCGCCTCGCTGCGGGTGCCGCTCGACTGGGCCCGCCCGCACGCCGGGCCGACGGTGCGGCTGGCGATCGCCCGGCTGCCCGCCCGCGACCGCCGGCGGCGGATCGGCCCGCTGTTCGTCAACCCCGGCGGACCGGGCGGCTCGGCGGTCGAGGCCGTCGGGCTGGAGCTGCTGACCCCGCGCGCCACGATGGGCGCGCTGCGCGAGCGGTTCGACGTGATCGGCGTCGACCCGCGCGGCGTCGGCGGCAGCACGCCGCTGCGCTGCGGTTCGGCGCTGGCGCGGCTGGGGGTGCCGCCGGTCGACCTGGACGACGCGTCGTTCGCGGCCTTCCGGCGAGCGAACGCCGCCGCCGGCCGCGAGTGCCGGCGGCGCAGCGGCCCGCTCTTCGACCACGTCGACGGCGCGACCGCGGCCCGCGACGTCGACGCGGTTCGGCGGGCGCTCGGGGCGCGCCGGATCTCGTGGCTCGGCCTCTCCTACGGCTCGCTGCTGGGGGAGGACTACGCCGCCCGCTACCCGCGGCGCGTGCGGGCGATGGTGCTCGACGGGGCCGTCGACCGCGCCCGGCCGATCGAGCGGGCGCTGGTCGAGGAGGCCGCCGCCCAGGGCCGCTCCTTCGACGCCTTCGGCGCCTGGTGCGCGGCGACCAGCGCGTGCGCGCTCCACGGCCAGGACGTGGCGGCGGTCCTCGACCGGCTGATGGCGGCGCCGGGCGGCGTCCCCGACTCCGCGATCGGGCGGCCCGCGACCGGGGCCGAGATCACCTACGGGCTCAACGAGGGCCTGCAGATGCCGGACGCGTGGCCGCTGGTGGCCGAGGTGCTGGCGAGGGCCGACGGGCAGCACGGGCCCGCCGACGCGGCCGGGATCGTCCGCCGCCCGCCGGCCGTCGACCCGCTCTACCGGACCGCCACCTGCGCCGACCTCGACGCCGCGATCGGCTCGGCGGCCGACGCCCGCCGGCTGCAGCGACGGGTCCAGGCCGTCGCTCCCCACACCTGGCGCTACACGGAGTGGTGGGAGGTCATGACCGGCTGCAGCGGCTGGCCGGTGCGCCGCCGCGACCGCGCCACCGCCGGTCGCGTGACCGGGGTCGAGCGGGCGCTGGTGGTCGGCAACGCGACCGACGCCTCGACGCCGCTGCCGTGGGCCCGCAGCCTGGCGCGGCGGATCGACGGCAGCCGGCTGCTGACCTACGAGGGGGTCGGCCACACCGGCCTCTTCCACTCGCGCTGCGTCCAGCGGCAGGAGGCGCGGTTCCTGGTCACCCGCGCGCTGCCGCCGCGCGGCGCGGTCTGCCGCAGCTGAGCCCGGCCCGCGCCGTCAGGCCAACCCGGCCCGGCGGCGCGGCGGCTCGGGCAGTGCGCCCTCCAGCCGCAGGATCCGGCGCATGATCGCCAGCGCGCCGGCGTAGGTGGCGTCCATCCCGAAGAAGCTCAGCCCGCGCGCCCCGAGCGTGCGGGCCTGGGTGTAGGGCGTGTCCGAGGCGTAGTGGATGACCCCGAAGTCGAGCGGCAGCCGGGCCAGGCTGACCGCCTCGCCGACCGGGTGGCGATCGGCGTCCGACAGCTCGTGGACGGCGGCGCAGTAGGGGCCGGCCTCCATCTCGACCACCGTGTACGCCTCGCGGTAGTAGAAGTCCAGGTGGTCGCGGTTCTGGAGGAAGGTCGACCGCACCGTCACCGCCCGCTGGTTGTCGAGCCCGGTCCCGTAGCGCAGGTCGCGCTGCAGGTCCTCGGTCCCGAAGGCGTTGTCGAGCCAGTAGGTCGTGCGGGTGTGCTCGTCGTGGACGACGCCGCTGATCAGCACGTCGCCGACGTCGGCGTTGAGCGTCGCCGCCTTGCCCAGCACGTAGACGCCGCGCAGGCGGGCGACGTCGACGGCGACCTCGCGGAGGATGTTGTAGGCCGAGATCCCCAGCGGGTAGTCGACGTTCACCACCACCGCGCGGCTGGCCCGCAAGGCGGCGGCGTCGACCGCGCCCAGCCGGCGGTCGAGCCGGGTCGGGTCGAGCCGGTCGACGGCGATCGCCTGGACCGGGATCCGCAGCGCCCCGGTCGGCGCCAGGTCGAGCACGCCGGCCTCGCCCTCGGCGGCCAGCCGCTCGGCCGGGCGGGCGTCGAAGTAGGAGCGGGCGGCGAAGTAGAGGAGGTTCTCCAGCGAGCCGTCGCTGCGGCCCTCGCGAATCCGGGTCAGCTCGCGCCGCAGGTCGTCCGGACCGCGCCGCTCGACGTCGGCCAGCAGCAGCTCGCGGTGCTCGTCGGCGATCCCGGTCACCAGGTTGACCAGCGAGTGGGTGTTGGAGGAGACGAAGTAGACCGGCCGCTCGTGCAGGTCCTCGACCACCAGCGCGTCGCGGACCGGCCGCCACCAGTCGCGGGTGACCCGCGCGTAGCCGACGTTGCTGGTGCCCAGCGTCCGCAGCCGCAGGTCGCAGCGGCGGGCCGGCATCCCGCGCAGCCGCTCGCCGAAGCGCTCGCCCCACGACTCCCGCAGCCGCTGCCAGTCGTCGACCGCGCCGCCGAGCACCGTGGCCAGCCGCTCGGGGTCGGTCGGCGGCTGCGGCTCGCCGCTGGCCCGCAGGCGCGCGCGGACCTTGTTCCACTCGATCTGGAAGGCGACGAGGGTCGGGACCAGGTCGTCGACGTCCGACCCGCTGGCCACCAGCACCGCCAGCGTCTCGTCCGGGCCGACCCGCCACAGCCGCCGGCGGGCGGGCGCCTCGGCCTCGGGCCAGCCGGCGGCGTCGAAGCCGGCGTCGGCGAACTGGCCCGGCTCCTGCCCGAGCACGATCAGCCGCGTCTCGGCGATCTGGTCGGGCAGCCGCCGGATCGCGTAGAGGAAGGCGCCCAGGTCGAGCTCGTCGGTCGCCGCCAGCGGGTGGAGGCTGGAGCCCATCGCGCGGTGCGACGGCTCGAGGATCCGCAGCCGCGTCTCGCCGCTGGAGCGCAGCAGCGTGGTGTAGGTGCGGTGGTAGAGCTCGACCTCGTCGGAGAGCCCGTGCGACCGCTCGCCGGTGGGGGCGGAGGAGGCCACGCGCTCGGACATGGCCGCAGTCTGGCAGGGCCGGCGAACGGCACGGGAACGGCGCGTTCCGACAGTGAGTCGTTTCACGCAACCAACTGCGCTACAGTTCGTCTTGTCATACGACTCACTCGGTTCCGGCGGAGGCTGCGCCGGGCCGGGGACCCACGAGACCAGGAGCAGAGATGCGCTCTCCCATCGGCCGCGAGGTCGTGATCGTCGAGGCGGTGCGGACGCCGATCGGCCGCGGACGCAGCGACGTCGGCTACTACCGCGACGTCCACCCGAACGCGCTGCTGGGCGCGGTCTACCAGGGCCTGATCGACCGCACCGGGATCGACGCGGCGATCGTCCAGGACGTGATCGCCGGTGCCGTCGGGCAGGTCGGCGAGCAGTCCAACAACATCGCGCGCAACGCCTGGCTCCAGGCCGGGCTGCCGGTCACCACGCCGGCGGCGACGATCGACCGCCAGTGCGGTTCGGCCCAGGAGGCGGTCAACTTCGCCGCCGCGCTGATCGCGGCCGGCGTCTACGACGTCGTGATCGGCGGCGGCGTCGAGCACATGGGCCACGTGCCGATGGGCGCCAACCTGGCCGACGGGGCCCACGGCACGCCGTGGCCGCCGGAGCTGATGGACCGCTACGACCTGATCCCGCAGGGGCTCTCGGCCGAGCTGATCGCCGAGCGGTGGGAGATCACCCGCGCCGACCTCGACGCGTTCGGCGTCCGCTCGCAGCAGCTGGCCGCGCGGGCGACCGCCGAGGGCCGGTTCGAGCGCGAGCTGCTGCCGTTCGAGGTCGACGGCCAGCCGATCGTCGCCGACCAGGGGATCCGACCCGACACCAACCTCGAGTCGCTGGCCAAGCTGCGGCCGGCCTTCCGTCCCGACGGGCGGATCACGGCGGCGACCTCGTCCCAGATCTCCGACGGCGCGGCCGGCGTGCTGCTGATGAGCGCCGAGAAGGCCGCCGAGCTGGGCCTGACCCCGCGGGCCCGGATCGTCGACCACTTCACGGCCGGCGTCGACCCGGTGATCATGCTGACCGGCCCGATCCCCGCGACCCGCGGGATCCTGGAGCGCAACGACCTCGGGATCGGCGACCTCGACCTGATCGAGATCAACGAGGCGTTCGCGTCGGTCGTGCTGGCGTGGGAGCGCGAGCTGCACCCCGACATGGACCGCGTCAACGTCAACGGCGGCGCGCTGGCCCTCGGCCATCCGCTGGGGTCGAGCGGGGCGCGGCTGATCACGACCCTGCTGCACGAGCTGGAGCGCTCCGACGGCGAGCTCGGCCTGGTGACGATGTGCACCGCCGGCGGGACCGGGCCGGCGACGCTGATCCAGCGGGTCTGAGCGGGGCGCGCGGTCGCGCGCTGATACATTCGTGTAACAGTGTGTGACCGCCAGTCCCCGTCGATGCTCGAGGAGCCGCCGCCGGCCGGGGCCGAGGCGATCGCGGTCGTCGCCGCGACCGTCCGCCGCCACGGTCGCGACGGCCAGCCACTGCTGCTGCTCGACGCCGTCGACTGGCGGGTCGCGGCGGGCGAGCAGTGGGTGGTGCTGGGGCCGAACGGCGCCGGCAAGAGCACGCTGCTGCAGCTTGCCGGCGGGGCCCTGCAGCCGACGGCGGGGCAGGTGCGGATCCTCGGCGCGCGGGTCGGCGGCACCGACCTGCGGACGCTGCGCGAGCGGATCGGGCGGGTCGACGCGGCGACGACGCGGGCGCTGCGGCCGGCGCTCGACGGGCTGCAGGTGGTGCTGACCGGCGCCTTCGGCAGCATCGCCCTCCAGCAGCGGCGGTTGCGCGAGGAGCACGAGGCGCGGGCGCGGGGGCTGCTGGCGCTGGTCGGGGCCGAGCCGCTGGCGACCCGGCGCTTCGACGACTGCTCCCAGGGCGAGCGGCAGCGGCTGCTGCTGGCGCGGGCGCTGATGGGCGGGGCGCGGGGGCCGGAGCTGCTGCTGCTCGACGAGCCGGCGACCGGACTCGACCTGCCCTCGCGCGAGCGGCTGGTGAGCGCGGTCGCGGCGACCGCGCGCGAGCGGCCGGAGCTGCCGACGGTGACGGTCACCCACCACGTCGAGGAGATCCCGCCGACCACCACCCACGCGCTGCTGCTGGCGGAGGGACGGGTGGTCGCGGTGGGGCCGGTGGACGGGGTCCTGCGCGACGAGCCGCTGAGCCGCTGCTTCGGGATCGGGCTCGAGGTCTCCCGGGCGGGTGGTCGCTGGGCGGCCCGCGTCGCGTCGGCTGCGACAGCGGTGTAACAGGATGGGCGAGCTCGTGGACTCCCCGGGGCTCGACGACGACCGGCTGCGGCGGGTCCGCGACCGGCTCGGCGCGCGCGACTGGCGGACGGTGACGCTGAGCGAGCTGGCGGAGGCGGCGGGCGTCTCGCGGATGACCCTCCACCGCCACGGGATCGGCAAGGACGAGGTCCTGGCCCAGCTGGCGGGGACGCTGGAGCGCGAGCACCGCGAGGCGCTGTTCCCGGCGCTGGTGGCGGAGGGGGCGGGACGCGAGCGGCTGCGCCAGGCACTCGCGGCGCTGTGCGTGGTCAACGAGCGCTACCTGGGGATGATCGAGGCGCTGGGCGAGCAGCTCGATCGGGTCTTCCACGACCAGGAGGAGGGGCCGGTGCTGACCCGGGCGGGGTTCACCGACGGCCTGCGGCGGATCGTCGAGGACGGCGTCGCCGACGGCAGCCTCCGCAGCGAGGACCCGGCGGAGACGGCGACCCTGCTCTTCAACGCGATCGGCTGGACCTACCGGCACATGCGGCTGGGGCACCGGTGGCCGCCCGAGCGGGCGCGGGCGGGGCTGGTGGCCCTGCTGGTCGACGGCGTCGCGGTCTGACCGGCCAGGGTCAGTCGGGGATCCGGCCGCGTTCCGGGTGGCCCTGCGTTCGCAGCAGCCGCGAGATCGCGATCCGGTGGCCGGCCATCCAGCGGTAGGCGCGGTCGGTCGGGCCGGGCAGGTGACGGGCGATCCAGGATCCCGGTGCGGCGCCCGGCAGCTCGTGCAGGACCGCGGCCAGGGCGGCGCCACCGGACTCGCGGCGGCCGTCGGGGTGGATCACGTGCCAGGTGGCCAGCTGGGCCTCGGGCGAGAGGTCGGCGAGCAGCCCCTGCTGGTGGCGCTGGATCAGGTCGTCGGCCAGCCGCCCGCGCCGATCCCAGCGGCGCAGCAGATCGCGCCCGCTGAGGCAGAACCCGCAGTTGGCGTCGAACAGCACCAGCAGCCGCTCGCCGCGGCCGGGAGGATCGCCGGGACGGAGCGCGGAGGGCTCGGGCGGGGTGCTCACCGTTCGAGCGTAGTACGGCGGGGCAGTCTCGTCGGTGCGGTTGGGCACGGGGGAGGAGGAGAGGCAGGTCGGTGGCAGCGGTTGGCTGGTCGGTGGCAGGGTCGGCTGGTCGGTGGTGGGCGTTGGTCGAGTGGTGGGCGGTGATCGGTCGGCGGGCGTTGCCGCGGCGGCCTCGGTTGGTGCTGCGGCGGCGTCCTCGACCGAGGCTGGTGGTTGGTCAGCGAGGCACGTACGGGAGCGGGGCGGGCGGCGTGGCGGTGCGAGCCGTGGTCCTTGGGGGGGCGGGGGCGGATGGGGCGGCTTGGGCGGCCGGGGGCGACTCGGGCGACCGGGCGGGCATGACGCGCCAAACCCCAAGCGGCCACGCGCCCACGGCGCGTCATGCCGGCAGGACGAGCACCACGCGCCCCGCCCGACGACGCCACCTGCCCGCGGCGCGCTATGCCGGTAGGGCGCGCGTGGTGCGCCACACCGTGCGGCGGGCCGGCGTGGCGCAGGCCATGCTGGCCGGGCGAAAGCCCTACGCGCCATACCCGAGCGGCCCACCGGCCTGGGGCGCTTCGTGCCCGTAAGGTGCGCATCACGCGCCACACCTCGCGGCGCCGCTGGCCCGGGGCGCGCTGCGCACCCCAGCCGCTCAGGCTGGTGCCGGAGATGCCGTCCCGAGGTGCCGCGCCGTCGGTCCCGCTCCCGTACGTGCCCTCGCTGGTCCGCGGACGGCGTTCGTCGAGGCGGATGCGGCAACGCCGACCCCAGCCGCTGCGGCGACGCTCACCCGCTGACCACCGGTCACTGCTCGGCCGACGCCCGCCATCCACCGGCCGAGGCCACCGACCCAACCGCACCGGCCACGACCTGCCAACGCCGACCCCGCCCCTACTCCTGCTCCCGCGAGCACCACCAGGTCGTCCGTCCGCCGACCGTCCCGCGGACCATCGCGGCGCCGCAGCGGGGGCAGTGCTCGCCCTTGCGGCGGTAGGGGATCACGTCGCCCAGGTGGACGCCGCCGCGGGCGATCGCCTCGCGGGTGCCGGCGATCAGGATCTCGTGCAGCTCGTCCAGCTCGTCGCGGGACAGCTCGCCGGCCGGGCGCAGCGGCGATTGGGCCGCCTGCCAGAGGACCTCGTCGCAGAGCAGGTTGCCGACGCCGGCGATCACGGACTGGTCCATCAGCCGGGCCTTCAGCGGTGCCGCGCCGCGGCCGACCCGTTCGGCGAACGACTCGGCGTCGACGGTCAGGGCATCCGGTCCGAGCGTCGACAGGTCGGGATCGAGTCGCACCCGCGCCAGCCGCCGCTTGTCGAACAGCAGCAGCCGCGCGCCGTCGTCGAGGTCGAGCGCGAAGCGGGTCCAGCTGCCGTCTCCCGGCAGTTCCCGCACCCCGCTCCGAACCGGCATCGACCACGACGTCCGCTCGCTTGCCGTCAGCGGCTCGCCCGCCGTCTCCGGCAGCTCGGCCGGCGGCACCCCCGGCTCGTGGTCCGGCCCGACGCCCTCGGGCGCCATCGCCACCAGCCGCCCCGCCATCCCCAGGTGCAGCCCCAGCCGGTGGCCGTCGTCGAGGTCGAGCCAGAGCGACTTGCCGATCCGCCCGACGCCGGTGATCCGCCGCCCGGTCACCGCCGCGGCGATCTCGCCCGGGGGATGGGGCCGGCAGACCCACTCGTCGGCGTCCTCGACGTCGACGACCGTGCGTCCGGTCGTCCAACGATCGGCGAGGGCGCGGGCGGCTTCGACCTCGGGCAGCTCGGGCACCCGCGTCAGGCTACGGAAGCCCCGCCGGGTAGGGTTCGCGCATGTCGAACCTCGACTCCCGGACGGCGGTCCAGACCGCGCTCGACCACCTGCTCGAGCAGGTGCCCGCGCTGAAGCCGCTGAAGCTGATCGCCGCCGCCGAGGTCCACGGCGGGCGCGACGTCCAGCTGATCCGGATCGAGATGCCGGGGCCGAAGGTCACCAAGGAGCTGGCCCCCGACGCGCGGATCACGATCGACATCCGCCGCGACGTCCTCAACGACCTGCTCGAGGCCGACCTCTCGTCCTGGATCCGGGCCTGGAACACCGGCCGCTTCAAGGCCACCGGCGTCGACCAGTACCTGAAGCTGATCGGTCAGGTGGCGACCAAGACCGCCGCCAAGGCCCGCAGCCAGGGCGCCAAGTACAAGCACTGACCGCCGGCGGTCGACGGCCGCCCGGCGACGGCGTAGGCTGCGCCCGGTCGTGCCGATTTCATACCGACAGTAGGATTGGTCTCATGAGCCTTCCGAAGCCCCGTCCCGACGGTGCCGCCCTGGTCACCGGTGCCTCGTCGGGCATCGGTGCCGATCTCGCCCGCGAGCTGGCCCGCCGCGGCCACGGGCTGATCCTCGTCGCCCGCCGCGCCGACCGGCTGGAGGAGCTGGCCGAGGAGCTGCGCCAAGATCACGGGGTGCGGGTCGACGTGCTGCCGGCCGACCTCTCCGAGCGCGACGGCCGCAACGACCTGCTGGGGCGGATCGCTGGCCTCGGGCTCGAGGTCGACGTGCTGCTGAACAACGCCGGCTACGGCCTCTCCGGGCGCTTCATCGAGCTCGACGCCGAGCGCCAGGACCAGATGATCCGGCTCAACGTCGAGGCGGTCCACCACCTGGCCCGCGCGATCGCCCCCGGGATGGCCGAGCGGAAGGCCGGCGCGATCCTGCTGCTGGCCTCGGTCGCCGCCTTCCAGCCGGTCTTCGGGATGAGCGACTACGCGGCCACGAAGGCGTTCGTCCTCAGCCTCGGCGAGACCCTGCACGAGGAGCTGAAGTCGCGCGGGGTGACCGTCACCACCCTCTGCCCGGGCCCGGTCAAGACCGAGTTCTGGGAGGTCGCCGGCGGCGCCCAGGGGGCGGCCGGCGCGAAGCCGATGTGGACGACCAGCGACAAGGTCGCGCGCGAGGCGGTCGAGGGGCTGGAGAAGGGCGCCCGCGTGGTCGTCCCGCACGCGCCGGTGAAGGCGGCCGCGCTCGGCGGGCGCTACACGCCGCGCTCGATCCTGCTGCCGCTGATGAAGAAGACCGGGATGTAGCGCCGACGCGGGCGCTCAGGCCGGCAGTCCGTCGGCCAGCGCCTGCAGCGGTCCGGCGGCGCCGCGGACGGCGTGGCCGTGGCCGAAGGCGACGATCTCCGGTTCGAGCGCCGCCAGCCGCCGGATCGCGGCCCGGACCGCCGGCGGATCGGGCTGGTCGATCCGCGGCGGGGCCTGCAGCCCGCCGCGGCCGGTGACCACGTTCTGGCCGAAGAGCGCGTCGCCGGCGATCAGCAGCCGGTCGCTCTCGCGCCAGAGCGAGAGGTGGCCGGCGGTGTGGCCGGGCGTCGGGACCACGCGGAAGCCGGGGCCGACCGGCTCGTCCTCGGCCAGCGCCGTCGCCTGCGGGAGTGCCCGGTAGCGGGCGATCCGCCGCGCCAGTGGCTGGACCGGCGCCGGCAGGACGATGTCCGGCGAGCGGCCGGCGCGCAGGTCGTCGAGATCGCCGGCGCCGCAGGCCACCGGCACGTGGCGGGCGTCGGCCACGACCCGGCTGCCGCCGGCGTGATCGACGTGGACGTGGGTCAGGACGTGGCGCGCGAGCGGGTGGCCGGCGATCGCCCGCAGCAGCGGCTCGGCCGACGACGGCATCCCGGCGTCGACCAGCACGTCGCCGAGCAGGTAGGCGTTGAGCCGCGCGCCCGGCGCCAGCTCGATCCGCCAGACGTCGGGCGCGAGCGCTTCCAGGGCGGGCGTGCGGGCCATGCCGGGACGATAGCCGCGCGCCCGCGGACGGACGCGCGGCGACGGACCGCGGGAGCCGCTAGGCCGCGTAGCCCGCGGCGCGGCCCTGGCCGGCGATCCGCTCGGCCATCTTGCGGTTGGCCTCGTCGATCATCTCGCCGTCGTAGATCGCCGCGCCGGCGCCCTCGACCTCGGTCGCCTGGTGGTAGGCGGCCAGCATCCCCTCGGCCTTCTCCCACTGCTCGCGGGTGGGGGTGAAGATCTCGTTCACGACGTCGATCTGGGCGGGGTGGATCGTCCACTTGCCGTCGAGGCCGAGGGCGCGGACGAGCTTCGTGCGCTCGCGCAGGCCGTCCTCGTCCTTGAACGCGGCGTAGGGGCCGTCGATCGCCTGGATGCCGGCCGCGCGGGCGGCCACGACCAGCCGCGAGTACAGGTAGTTCAGGTGGTCGCCCGGGTAGCCCTCGGGCGCGCCGCCGATCTGGGTGATCGGGATCCCGATCGCGGCCGAGTAGTCGCCGGGGCCGAAGATGATCGTCTCCATCCGCGGCGAGGCGGTGGTGATCGCCTCGACGTTGACCAGGCCCTTCGCGTCCTCGACCTGGGCCTCGATCCCGATCCGGCCGACCTCGAAGCCCTTGGCCAGCTCGATCTGGGTCAGCAGCTTGTCGGTCAGCTCGATGTCGCCGGGGGTCTGGACCTTCGGCAGCATCACCGCGTGGATCTTGTCGCCGACCTGCTCGACGACGTCGATCAGGTCGCGGTAGAAGAACGGCGTGTCGGTGCCGTTGACGCGGTAGACGACGGTCTTCTCGGCCGGGAACTCGAGCGTCCGCAGGGCCTCGATCACGCGCGCGCGGGCGGCGTCCTTCTCGCTGCGGGCGACGGAGTCCTCGAGGTCGAGGAACACCTGGTCGGCGGCGAGCGTCGGCGCCTTGGCCAGGAACTTCTCGCTCGAGCCGGGAACCGAGTGGCAGGTGCGCCGCGGCCGCAGCGGCCGGGCCGGGGTGGAACCGTAGGTCGCGCTCATCGCGCGCAATCGTGCCAGTTTCGCGCCCCGGCCCGCGGTCCCGCCCGCCTAGGCGTCGCCGGGGTCCGGCGCGGGGCGGCCCGTGCCGAAGCAGACCTGGGCGATCGCCCCCAGCAGCGCCACCAGCGCCAGCAGGCCGAAGACGACCGTCATGATCCGGACCCCGAGGGTGGCGTCGGTGACCGGCGCGGCCTCGAAGCGCGAGACGTGAACGCCGGCCGCGACCGCGCCGAAGCAGAGCGCCAGGCCGGCCGCCGCCCCGCCGCGCAGGCGGGTGGCGAGCAGCCCGATCCCGACCGGGGCGAGGACGAAGATCGCGGCCACGCCGCCGAGCAGCGCGCCGACGAAGCCCTCGGGGCAGGCCGGAGCGTCGCCGCCGCACTCGGCCGGGCCGCGGGCGATGCTGAAGGCCATCCAGCTGATCAGGCAGGCGGCGGCGATCGTCAGCGCGGCCCCGATCAGCAGCCGCAGCGGCTGCGGGCGGCGGCCGCTCACGGGATCTCCCGTCCGCGGCCGTCGAGGGTCCAGCTGCGGCGGCCGGCGCCGACCCCCTCGAGCGAGGCGGTCCAGGTCAGCGCGCGGCGCGGCGCGCCGCCGTTGCGCGACGTCTCCCAGACGGTCAGGCCCAGCATCGGCTCGCGCGCGCCGGGTCGCAGCGCGCGGTACTTGCGGGCCAGGAAGCGGGCCGCCGCGGTCGGCCGGATCGCCTCGATCGGGAAGCCGGCGCCGTCGTCGCTGGTTCGCGGGCTGGTGCGGTCGACGGCGCCGGTGGCGTCGGTCGAGAGCCATCCGCGGGCGCCGCCGCCGTCGACGACGGCCAGGATCAGCCGCATCGGCGTGATCGTGACGCCGAGGATCCGGTCGCGGGAGCCGAGCCGGTCGCGCAGCCGCCCGAGCGCGGCGTCGAGCGGTCCGGGGCGCAGCAGCGAGCGAGGGCCGAACGGCGCGCGGTCGAGGCCGTGCTCGACCGCCGCCGGATCGTCGTCCGCCTGGGCGACCGCGTGGCGCATCGTCGCCGTCACCGCCGCGACGCCACCGGCGAGCAGCAGCAGGACGCCGAGCAGCGACGCGATCCGGCCGGCGGCGCGGCGCGTTCCTCCCGGCCGGCGCGGCGCGCGGGCGGGGACCGGCGCAGACGCGGGGTCGGTCGCGGTCCGTCGGAGGGCGGTCGGCGACGACTCGCGAGCGGGCCGGCCGAAGGCGTCGTGGTCGGGGGGCACGCGGGGGCGGAGTCTAGTCCCCGCTGGACGGGCGTTCAGGCCGTCAGCGGCGAGCGCTCGCAGCGGGCGCGGTGGGCGGCCGTGGCGCTGCGCTCGGCCTGGCCGCAGGCGCGGTAGGCGGCGGCCAGGTGCTCGTAGGCGGCGACCAGCAGCCACCGCGGATCGCCGGCGCCGCAGCCGACGCGGTGGTGGGGCAGGGCGCGGAAGCTGCGCACCCGCCGCTCGTCGACGGCCACGTGACGCTCGTCGTCGCGCAGCCGCTCGCCGTCGGGGCCACGCTGCTCGAGGTCGCGGGCCAGCCGCTCGACGTCGTGGGCCAGGCGCTCCTCGGCCGTCTCCAGCGGGGTGGTCGGGACCACCGGTGGGGCCAGGGGCATCATGCTCCTGGTCTCGTCGCGGGACGGGGGAGACGCGACCGCGGCCGGGTGCCGCTCGACGAACATCCACGCGCCGCCCTCAACGGATGATCGGGCGGGCGGGGTCGGGTCAGGCGGCGAGCGCCAGCCGCTCGCGCTCGGCGGCCCGCTGGGCGTCGGTGCTGCGCGCGGCGTCGCCCTGGAGCTGGTGGGCGAAGGCCAGGTGCTCGTAGGCGGCGACCAGGTCCCAGCGGGCGTCCTGCGGACCGGCCGCGGCGCGGCGGTGGGGCAGCGCGCGGTAGCTGCGGACCCGCCGCAGGTCGACGGCGACGTGGCCGTGGTCGGCGGCCGCGGCGGCGCCATCCTCGATCGCCCGGGCGAGCGCCTCGAGGTCGCCGGCGAGCCGGATCTCGGCCGCTTCGAGCTGGGTGGTGGGAACGACGGGGGCTGCGGTGCTGGGCATCATGGCGATCACCTCGCTTGGGCTGTCCCGGCCGGCGGCGGGGCCGGACGGGGCGGTTGGTCGGTGATCGAGATCGTCGCTCGACGGGGGCCGCGCGACCGTGACCCAGGTCGCGTTCGCGACCGCCCATCGGTCACGCGGCGGAGGTGGCCTACGGCGCGCCGGGGGTGCCCGGACGGCCGATCCGGCGGCCGTCGCGGGTGGCGCTCCAGTAGCGCGTGGCGGGGTTGCCGCCCTGGAGGTAGATCCGCCAGACCGTCCGCTCGCCCGGGAACGACCCGTCGGGCGGGTCGAGGATCAGGTAGTTGATCCGCCCGGAGATGTCGCTGCGGGTACGGCGGGCGAGCCGGTCGAGCGCCCGCTCGGGGGCGGCGACGTCGACCGAGCCGAGGTCGATCCCCCCGCGCGGGTTGGTTTCGCTGGAGCCGTTGCGCTCGACCCCGAAGGCGGCGTCGACGGTGAAGCGGCGCTCGACCCAGCGGCGGCGGCTGGTGACGCTGACCCGCTCCGGCCAGACGCTGACGTCGGTCACGCGGGCGCCGCTGCCCAGCAGCGGCCGCACGGCGGCGAGCGCGCGGCGCAGGTTGCGGGCGCGGATCAGCGACGTCTCGTTGAGGCCGAAGGGGCGGACCCCGGGACCGTCCTGGCCCTCGGGCGGGGCCGGCGTGCCGTCGCCGGGACGCAGCACGTGCTGGCCGTGGGCGTCGCCGCGCCAGAAGCTCTCGTTCGACGGTGTGCCCTCCAGGTAGACCGACCACTCGGGCGGGTCGCCCTCCTCGCGGCCGCCGGAGAGCACCACGTAGTTGACGGTCGCCGCGCTGCGCGGGCCGATCCCGCGGCGGGCGGCGGCGATCAGCCGGGCCGGGGCGGCCTGGTCGACCGCGGTCAGGGCGATCCCCAGGTCGCTGCCGTTGTTGCCGGCGGTCGACGCCAGCACGTCGTCCTCGCCCTCGCGCACGGTCAGCGAGCGGGCCGGCTGGTCGGGGCCGGGCGCGACGGTCGCCGACAGGTAGTCGGGGCGGATCGAGAGGTTGGTGATCCGCTCGCCGGGCCGCATCGCCCCGCGCAGCCGCGCGAACGCCTGGGCGGTCCCCTTGGGGGAGAGCATCCCCTGCGCGTCGCCTTGGCGGGGACCGTCGGGGCCGCCGTCGACGATCGCCGTCGTCCCGCCACTGCTGCCGCTGTCGCCGCCGCTGCTGCCGATCAGCAGCACGGCGCCGACGATCGCCGCGATCACGATGTCGAAGGCGAGGAACCCGAAGACCAGCCGCCGCCACGACGGGGGCCGCCCGCCGCCGCTGCCCGCACCGCCGCCGCCTGATCGGCTGCTCGGGCCGCTGCCGGAGCCGGGACCCCAGCCCGAGGGGGCGGGCCGGGACTGGCGGCCGAAGGCGTCGCGGTCGGGGCTCATGGCGCGGGAGCCTCGCACGCGCGGCGGCGGCGCGCCAGCCCGCCCGCGGGCGAGCGGGATGGCCGGTGGCCGCTAGCTGGCGGCGCGGGTGACCGGCGTCGGGCCCCGCCGCCCGTCGGCAGCGGGCGGCGACGCCGCCGGCGCCTCGTCGCGCCAGCCGCTCGCGGTCACCAGCGACCAGTCCGAGGTGGTGCGGCCGGGGACCTCGCGCTTGCCCTCGCTGCGGGTCGCGCGGAGGGCGCCGGTCTGGCGGTCGAAGACGAACAGCGTCCGCCAGGCCGCGTCGTCGAAGCGGACGCCGACGCCGGTCCGCCCGAGCGGGTCGCGGACCTCGGGCACGACGGTCGCGTCGGGCAGGCCGCGCAGCAGCTCGAACAGCGCCCGGCGGACCTTCGGCGGCGTCAGCGGCGTCCGCAGCAGCGTGCCGACGGTCGCCACCAGCGACGGGTCGCCGGCGGCGCGGCGCGCCTCCGCCAGCCGTCGCCGCAGCGCGGCGGGGTCGGTCGGCAGTGCGGCCAGCTCGCGGGCGCGGAGGCCGACCGTCCGCTGGTCGCGGATCCCCATCGGCGGCAGCGAGGTCGCGAGCGGCCGTCCCTCGGCCTCGAAGGCACGGCGGTCCTCGGGGGTCGGGAAGCGCGGCGCGCTGGTGTCGATCCGGGTCCGGTGGACGCCGTCGCCGTCGCGGTCGAGCCAGGTCTCGTCGTCGTGGGGGAAGACCACCGCGGTCGTGCCGCCGTCGGCGCGCGGCTGCATGTGGGTGACGTAGGAGAGCGTCCGCAGGTAGGCGTAGCGGCCGCTCGCGGCCGGCTCGTGGGCGGCCCGTTCGCCGAGGTCGGCGAGGACGGTCGCCGCCGATGCGGTCGACAGCTGGGTGGTCGCGACCCCGCCGCCGCCCGGCAGGCCGACGGCGACGGTCAGGCCGAGCGTGGCGGCGCCGGCGAGCGCGAGCCGGGCGTGGCGGCCGCGGGCGGGCCGCCGCGGCGCGACGGGCTCGGCCAGCAGCAGCCGTTCGAGGGCGGCGTCGATCCGGGCCGCGGCGTCGGGGCCCGGGACCTCGGTCGGGCAGGGATCCTCGGCGGCCACCCGCTCGAGCAGGTCGGACGTGGCGTTCATGCTTCCTCCGTTCGCGGGGGACCGGCGAGCGTGCCGCCGGTCGGTGGGTCGAGTTGGGCGCGCAGCCGCGAGCGCGCTCGCGAGAGGCGGACGGCCGCGGTGCCCGGCCGGCAGCCGAGGGCGACGGCCAGCTCGTCGTTGTCGAGGCCCTCCCAGGCGGCGAGCAGCAGCAGCTCGCGGTCGGCCTCGCCGAGCCGGGCGAGTCCGGCGGCCAGGTCCTGGCGGACCCCGATCCGGTCGGCGTGGTCGGGCTCGCGGTCGACCGTGAAGCGGCGGACGCGGTCGACCAGGGCCTCGCGGCGGCCGGCGGCCCGGTGGTGGTTGGCGAGCACCCGGCGGGCGATCCCGTAGAGCCAGGGTCCGGGGTCGGGCGGGGTCGCCGCGCGCCGCCGCCAGGCGATCGCGAAGACCTCGCTGACGACGTCCTCGGCCGCGGTCTCGTTGAGCCCGCGGCGGCGGACGTAGCGCCAGACCGCGTCGCGGTTGCTGGCGTAGACGGCGCGGAAGCCGTCGCGGTCGGCGTCGATGGTCACACCTCGTTCATGTCCGGCCCGGAGCAGGGTTTACCCGTTCCGCGGTCGGTTTTCCGAGCCTCGCCGAACCTTCGGGGCAATCTTGGGGACGCCCCCGGTCACCGATCCCGCCGGCCGGACATGGACGAGGTATGCGCCCCGCGTCGCTCGTCCCGCCCCTCGTGCTGCTGGCGGTGACCTTCGCGCTGGTCGCGGCCGGCGGAGACCGCGGCGCGGCGGGCGCGGGCGGCGACGGGGCGGACCGCTCGTGGGCGCTGGCCGACGCCAGCGTGGCGGCGCTCGACGACCGGTGGCGGGGGTCGGGGTACGGGCGCGACGCGAAGCTCGACGAGCAGCTGCTGATCGTCCACGCCGAGGCCGCGGCCGCCGACCACCACGGGGCGACGCGGCGCGACGAGCGGGTGCGGGCGCTGGCCGACCGCCTGGTCCGCCGCCGCTGGGTGCCGACGCTCGACCCGGGCCGCGCCCGTCGCGGCGGCGCCGGTCGCCGGACCGACTTCGCGTGCGCGCCGGGCTGGAGCTCGTCCGACGCCGCCGTCCGGATGCATCCCTCGTCGACCGGCCTGATCTCCGCGGCGCTGGCGGCGGCGTGGCGGGTCCGCGAGCGGGTCGGCCTGCCGACGGCGACCCGCGAGCGGATCCGGCGGCGGCTGCTGGCGGTCGCGCGCGGCGGCTGCTGGCGCTTCCCGGCCGCGGGCCAGCGGGGGATCAACCAGGTCAACTGGAGCGCCGACGTGGTCGCCGCGGCCGCCGACGTCGTCCGCGACCCGCGGCCGCTGTGGGCCGACTACCGGCGGCAGCTGCTGCGGTTCGTCGCCGACGCGCGGCGGGCGCGCACGGCCGGCGGCAGCCCCAACTTCTCGTCCGGGTTCGGGTTCCGCTACGAGGCCCGCGACCCGCCGACGACGGCGGTCAACGCGACCGACACCGTCGAGTACTCGAACATCGTCTTCAGCGCGCTCGCGCACCACGACCGGGCGATCGCCGACGGGATGCGGCCGCTGCCGCCGGCGGCGGTCGCCGTCCTCCGCGGCTGGGCGGCGCACCTGTACCACGGCACCTGGGCGCCGTCCGGGTACCTCAACTGGGACTCGGGCAAGGGCCGCGCGCGGCTGCACCTGACGCAGTACTGGCTCTACGCGGCCTCGTCGCTGGTGGCGGGGCTGGAGGGCAGCCGCTCGCTGCGGCTGCTGCCCGACCCGGCCGCCGCCGCGGCCGCGATCCGCGGGCGGGTGGTGCGGCTGGCGCAGCGGCGGGCGACGGTCCAGGGCACGCTGCGGCTGGCGGCGACCGGCTTCGGGCTGCGGTCGGGGTTCGGCGGGCCCGGCGACCGCAAGCCGATCGTGGGGGCCCGGCTGGCCGACCTGCTCGTCCGCTTCCGGGCGCTCGACCGGGTGCGGCCGGCGGCCCTCGGGGGCTTCGCCGACGACCGCGGGCTGGGCCGGATCGCCGTCGCCACCGACCGCTACAGCACCGCGATCGTGCGGCCGCGGGACGACGGCCAGGGCGGCGGGCTGGAGCCGGCCCGGATCCTCGACGGCGCGGCGACGGCGGTGACCGGGATCGGCGGTCGCGGCGCGGGGACGCTGGGGCTGGTGGTCGCCGACGGCGGGCGGCCGCTGATCGACACCCAGGGGCCGCTGGCCGGCCAGTGGCGGTCGCCCGCGCGGGTGCCGGCGGCGCTCGCCGACCGCTCGGGGACGCTGCCGGCCGGGCTGACCGTCAGCGGGACGGCACAGGCGCCGGGGGTGGCGGTGGGGGTCGTCCACCGCTTCCGGGGCGACCGGATCGTCACCCGCTACCGGATCGCCAACGAGCGCGGGCGGGCGCTGCTGGTGCTGCTGCGGATCCCCAGCTACGCCGGGCCGGCGGGCGAGCGGCCGCGGCTGCGGGAACGTCCGCCGGCGGCCCCGGTCCGGCGCGCCGGCCGCGTGGTGCTGCCGGTCCGCGGCCTCGACGGAGCGCGCTTCCGGGTCGTCGTCGACGGGGTCCCCGGGACGCCGTCGGTGGCGGTGCGGCGGGTGCCGGCCGACCGCTTCAACCCGCGGCCGGGTCCGCAGCTGGTGGTCGGGCTGCGGCTGCCGCCGGGGGAGACGACGCTGCGGCGGACGGTCGTGGTCGACGCGCCGCCGCAGCTCGCGGATCAGAAGCCGTAGGCGGCCTGCAGCTCCGGGTCGTCGGCGGCCAGCTGCTCGGCGAGGGTGACGAGGACCTTGGCCTGCTTCCAGCTGGCGTCGTCCTGCATCTTGCCGTCGATCATGTGGACGCCCTTGCCGTCGGGGATCGCCTCGATGATCTTCTTCGCGAACGCGACCTCGGCCGGGTCGGGGGAGAAGACCTTCTTGGCGATCTCGATCTGGACCGGGTGCAGCGACCAGGTGCCGACGCAACCGAGGATGAAGGCGGCGCGGAACTGGGCCTCGCAGGCGACGGTGTCCTTGATGTCGCCGAAGGGGCCGTAGAAGGGCAGGATCCCGGCGCTGACGCAGGCATCGACCATCCGGGCGACGGTGTAGTGCCACGGGTCCTGCTGGGCGCGGACGCGGCCGGCCTCGAGGTCCTCGGCGTCGGTCGGGTCGCTGATCGAGACGTAGCCGGGGTGGCCGCCTCCGACGCGGGTGGTCTTCATCCGCCGCGACGCCGCCAGGTCGGCCGGGCCGAGGCTGATGCCCTGCATCCGCGGCGAGGCGAAGGCGATCTCCTCGACGTTGGCCATGCCCTGGGCGGTCTCGAGGATCGCGTGCAGGAGGATCGGGCGGGTGACGCCGGCCTTGGCCTCCAGCTGCGCGACCAGCCGGTCGACGTAGTGGATGTCCTCGGCGCCCTCGACCTTCGGGATCATGATCACGTCGAGCCGGTCGCCGATCTCGGTCACCAGCGTCGTCAGGTCGTCGAGCACCCACGGGCTCTCGAGCGAGTTGACCCGGGTCCAGAGCGGCGTGCCGCCGAGGTCGGCCGTCTTGCCGACCTCGACCAGGCCGGCGCGCGCGGCCTCCTTGCGATCGACCGGGACCGCGTCCTCCAGGTTGCCGAGAACGATGTCGGCCTTGGCGGCGATCGCGGGCAGCTTCGCCCGCATCTTCTCGTTGCTCGGGTCGAAGAAGTGGATCATCCGCGAGGGCGGGACCGGGATCTCGCGGACCGGCTCCGGCGCCCCGACGGCGAGCGGCTTGAAGAAGTCACGGGGATGGCGCATCGGGCCGGATCCTACGCGCGGTCGGTGGGTCGGCGCGGGGCGGGCACCGCCTCAGCCCACCTCCGCCTCGCTGACCGCCTTCAGCGCCGCCAGCCCGCGGTCGAAGTCCTTGGCGATCGCCTTGTCGAAGAAGAGCCGGCCGAGGATCGCCATCAGCAGCGGCCGCTCGCCCTCCATCCGCCAGCGGACGGTGGTCGTGCCGTCGGCCTCGGCGAGGGTGAAGATCGCCTGGTTGGTGGCCTGGAACGGCTTCAGGAACTCGAGCCGGATCGAGAGGTCGGTCGGCTCGGTCGCCTCGGTGATCGTCATCCGACCCTCGCCGGCTGGGGGAGAACGTCACATGCCCCGGCCGCGCGGCGGCCCGTGCGACGTTCGCCACCGCCGGTGACGGTGAACGTCGCACGGCGGCGAGGGCGCGGGTGGGGGTGTGACGTTGGCCCCGCCGCCCCGCCGAACCTCGCCGCTCAGCCCAGCAGCGTGTCGTAGATCAGGTAGGCGTTGAGGGCGATGATCACGGCCGCGATCACGCTGGCGGCGATCGTCGTCCGCCGCTCGTTGACCAGCGCGCCCATCACGTCGCGGCGGCTGGTGATCATGATCAGCGGCACCAGCGCGAAGGGGATGCCGAACGAGAGCACCACCTGCGAGATCACCAGCGTGTCGGTGGTCGGCAGGCCCAGCGCCAGCACCACCAGCGCCGGCGTCATCGTCACCGCCCGCCGCACGAAGAGCGGGATCCGCCAGCTCATGAAGCCCTGCATCACCACCTGCCCCGCGTAGGTGCCGACGCTGGAGGAGGACAGCCCCGACGCCAGCAGCGCGACCGCGAAGGCCAGCGCCGCCGCCCCGCCGACGTAGTCGCCCAGCCCCTGGTGGGCGGCCTCGATCGAGTCGACGTCGGTCGCGCCGATCCGGTGGAAGAGGGCCGCCGCCACCAGCATCATCGTCAGGTTGATGACGCCGGCTGCGCCCAGGCCAAGGCCGACGTCGATCCGCAGCCACTTGAGCAGCTGCCGCCGCTCGCCGGCGTCGCGGGGCGGGATCCGGTCCTGGGTCAGCGCCGAGTGCAGGTAGACGACGTGCGGCATCACCGTCGCGCCGATGATCCCGATCACCAGCAGCAGCGACTCCGAGCCCTGGAGCCCCGGCACGAGCCCGCCGGCGATCCCCGAGACCGACTGGTGCCCGACCGCCACCAGGTCGTAGAGGAACCCGAGCGCGACCAGGCTCAGCAGCGCCACGATCGCCAGCTCGAAGCGGCGGTAGCCCCGCTGCTCCAGCGCCAGCACGCCGAAGGCGACCACGGCCGTGATCAGGCCGGCGACGAAGAGCGGGATCCCGAACAGCAGGTTGAGGCCGATCGCCGCCCCGACGAACTCGGCCAGGTCGGTGGCGATCGCGACCACCTCGGCCTGCAGCCAGAGCCCGAACCGGGTCCGGCGGCCGAACCGCTCGCCCGCCAGCTGCGGCAGGTTGCGGCCGGTCGCCAGGCCGGCCTTGGCCGACAGGTACTGGACCAGCATCGCCATCAGGCTCGACATCACGACGACCCAGACCAGCAGGTAGCCGAACTGGGCCCCGGCCGAGATGTTGGTGGCGAAGTTGCCCGGATCGACGTAGGCGACCGCGGCCACGAAGGCCGGCCCGAGCAGCGCCAGCCGGCCTCGCACCCGGCCCTGGCGGCGGGTCAGCTCGAGCGCGCTCGGCGGCAGCGCGTCGGCCGCGGCGTCGCGCGCGGCCGGACGCAGGGCGCTGCCGGCGGGCGGGGCGTTCACCGGCCCCCTCCGAGCACGGCCGAGCGCGGGGTCGCCGTCGTCAGCCGTGTCGATGTGGAGACCATGAACCAAGGTTATCACTTGCCAAAATCTCCGCGGAACCGCACGTTCCGCGCCGAGGCGGCAGACTTCGCGACCGCGCCCCCGGGCGCTGGTGCAACCCGAATCAGGAGCGACGCAGATGTCCGACGAGCCCACCTTCACGCCCGGCACCGACGACCTTCCCGAGGTCCGGCACGCGACCGGCGCCCACCAGTACGGCCGCTACTTCGAGGAGTTCGAGGAGGGCGCGGTCTACAAGCACTGGCCGGCGAAGACCGTCACGGAGGGGGACGACCACCTCTTCTGCCTGCTGACGATGAACCACCACCCGCTGCACCTGAACGACGTCTACGCCAAGCGCTCGCAGCAGGGCAAGAACGTCGTCGTCGGCCCCTACGTCTACTCGCTGGCGCTGGGCATCTCGGTCTCCGACGTCTCGGGCCTGGCGATCGCCAACCTGGCCACCGACGAGCTGAGCCACCCGAACCCGGTCTTCCACGGCGACACGCTGTTCGTCGAGACCGAGGTGCTGTCGAAGAAGGCCTCGCAGTCGAAGCCCGACCGCGGCGTCGTGATCGTCCACACCCGCGTCTTCAACCAGGACGGCCTGCTGGTCGCCGAGTTCAAGCGCCGGGTGCTGGTCCCGAAGAAGAACCCGGGCGCCTGAGCCCGTCGCCGTCGTCCCCGGTCGGGGGCGACGGCCGACCGTCCTACAGCCCGCCGATCCGCGACGGCGGCCAGTAGCTGGCCACCGCCCGCCCGATCACCCAGTCGACCGGGACCGGGCCCCAGAAGCGACTGTCGTCGGAGTTGCCGCGGTTGTCGCCGAGCACGTAGACGGTGCCGCGCGGGACCACGATCGCCCGCTCGAAGCTGCACGACGGGTCGCGCGGGCAGCCGCGGATGAACGGCTCGGCGCTGCGGCGGCCGTTGCGGACCACCCGCCCGCGGCGGAGCGCGATCCGGTCGCCGCCGACGCCGACCACGCGCTTGATGAAGGTCTCGCCCGCCCGCCGCTCGCCCGCGACCGCGCAGGGGGTGTCGCTGCCCGAGCCCTGGTATGGATCGGCGCAGCGCTGCTGCTCGGCCCCGACCGGCGGCCGGAAGACGACGACGTCGCCGACCGAGGGCGACTCGCCGAGCCGGTGGGTGATCCGCTCGACCACCACCCGCTGGCCGATCCGCAGCGTCGGTTCCATCGAGCCGCTGGGAATCTTGTACGGCTTGACCGCCAGCGTCTGGACCGCGAACACCAGGCCGAGCGCGACCGCCACCGTCAGCAGCATCGAGAGGACCGCGTTGCGGGGCCAGCGGAGCGGGGGGACGCGCACCCGTCGATCGTCGCAGAGCGCCACCCCGTCCGCCCCACGCGCGACGATCGGCGCGTGGCCGACGACCAGCGCACGCGGCGGATCCTCGACGCCGTCCGGGCGATCCCCGAGGGCTACGTGCGCACCTACGGCGACCTCGACCCGCAGGCGCCGCGGCTGGTCGGCCGGGTCCTGCGCGAGACCACCGAGACCGTCCCCTGGCACCGCGTGGTCCGCGCCGACGGCTCGCTGGCGATCGGCGGCGAGCAGCGCGCGCGGCTGCGGGCCGAGGGCGTGCCGCTGCGCGGCGAGCGGGTCGACCTGGCCGAGGCGCGGCTGCCGCTGCCGCCCGGCGAGCACCTCGAGCTGCCCTGACCGGCGGTGCGCCGTCCGCGCGGCGCTACGCTGCGCCGGTGGACGAGGCCGAGGCGGCAGCGCAGGCGGGCTGGGCCCTGATGAACCAGCTCCGGGCGCGGGCGGCGCTGTGGTCGGGGTCGACCTTCGACGAGCTGCGGGCGCGCGACCCGCGGTTCCACCGCCCGGCGCCCGAGCTGGTCGCGCTGCTCGCCCGTCAGCGGCAGCCGCTGCTGGCCTGGCTGCGGCAGGACGACGGCGACGCCGCCACGACCCTCGGCGCGGGGCTGCTGGAGTGGTTCGAGGCTCACCACCAGTTCGCCCAGCCCGACGACGGCTGGCGCGAGCGCGTCCACCGGCTCTACCGCGCCGGCGCCGACGACCTGGTCGAGCTGCTGGAGCACCTCGGCGACGACGAGCTGCCGGACGGCGCCGCGGCCGTCTTCGCCCGCCACCAGGAGCGGATCGCGGCGATGCTCGACGACGAGCTGGGCCCGCGGGTGCAGGAGGTCGTCAGCGGCCACTACGCGCCGACGCTCCAGCTCCAGGCGCTCGCGCTGGCGGCTCCCGGCGCCGCCGAGGGCCCGGTCCTCGACCTCGGCTGCGGGCCCTCCGGCGCGCTGGTCCAGGTGCTGCGCGGGGCCGGCGTCCAGGCGCTCGGGATCGACCGCCACGGCGACGCGCCGGGCGTGATCCGCGGCGACTGGCACCGGCTGGAGCTGGGCCGCGCGGTCTGGGGGACGGTCGTCTCGCACCTGGCCTTCTCGCTCCACGCCTGGGCCCGCCAGGCCGACGTCCACGCGGCCCGCCGCGACGGCCGCACCTACCTGCGGGTGCTGCAGTCGCTGAAGCGCGGCGGCCGCTTCGCCTACGTGCCGAGCCTGCCGGCGCTCGAGCGGCTGCTGCCCGCCAACGACTTCCGGGTCGAGCGTCACGCGCTGCCGCCCGAGCTGGTGGTGGCGGCCAGCGGCGCCGGTCCCCACGACCTGCTGCAGGCGACCCACGTCGTCCGCCTGACCGGCTGAGCGACCGCGGTCGCGGCGCGGCGGCCGTTTGTCCAGCCGTCCAACCGCGGCGGCGCGCGCTTCGACAACGGGCCAACGGCGCGGCGCCAGCCGCGGGCGAAGCTGCGGCGTCCCCGCATGCCGGCGGCGGTCACCAGGAGACCGACCGCCGCGAACGCGTGCCCGGAAGGGAGTCCAGTCGACATGAAGCTCGTGATCGGGATCGTCCGTCCCGAGAAGACCAACGACGTGCTCGAGGCGCTGTACCGCGCCGACGTGCGCGGCATCACCATGACCAAGGTCCAGGGCCACGGCGGCGAGCTGGAGCGGCAGGAGACCTACCGCGGCACCACCGTCCGGATGGGGCTGGCCGACAAGGTCCGGTTCGAGATCGCCGTCTCGGACGCGTTCGTCGACCCGACGATCGCGGCGCTGCGGGACGGCGGCCAGACCGGCGAGGTGGGGGACGGCAAGATCTTCGTCGTCGACCTCGAGCAGGTGGTCCGGATCCGCACCGGCGAGACCGACCACCAGGCCGTGACGCCGGCGGCGGGCACGTGATCCTCGCCGCGGCCCGGATCGACACCGGCGACACGGCGTGGATGCTCACGGCCACGGCGCTGGTGCTGCTGATGACCCCGGCGCTCGGCCTCTTCTACGCCGGGCTGGTGCGGTCGAAGAACACCCTCAACACGCTGATGATGGTGACCGCCGCGCTGGCCGTGGCCACGATCACCTGGGCGCTGGTCGGCTACTCGCTGGCCTTCGACGGCGACGGGGCGCTGCTCGGCGGGCTCGGCCACGTCGGCCTCCACGACGTCGGCTTCGCCCCGCGCGACGGGACGACGATCCCGCACCTGCTGTTCATGGTCTTCCAAGCGACCTTCTGCATCATCACCACGGCGCTGGTAGCGGGCGCGGTGGTCGAGCGGATGCGGTTCGTGCCGTTCGTGATCTTCGCGACCCTCTGGTCGGTGCTGGTCTACGCGGTGCTCGCCCACTGGGCCTTCGGCGGCGGCTGGCTGCAGGCCAACGGCACCCTCGACTTCGCCGGCGGCGTCCCGGTCGAGATGGGCTCCGGCTTCTCGGCCCTGGCCGCGGCGCTGGTGGTCGGCGCGCGGCGCGACTACGGGCGGGTCGCGCTGCTGCCGCACAACGCGGTCTTCGTGCTGCTCGGCGCCGGCCTGCTGTGGTTCGGCTGGTTCGGCTTCAACGGCGGCAGCGGCTTCGCCACCGGCCAGCCGAGCATCCTCGCCTTCACCAACACGCTGCTGACCCCGGCCTGCACGCTGGCCACCTGGTTCGTGCTCGACCTGATCCGCAGCCGCCAGGTGACGGCGATCGGCGCCGCGACCGCGATCGTCGTCGGCTGCGTCGGCATCACCCCGGCGGCCGGCTTCATCAGCCCGCTGTGGGCGATGGTGCTGGGCGTCGTCGCGGCGCTGCCGAGCTACGTGATCATCATCTGGCGGACGCGGACCCGGGTCGACGAGACGCTCGACGTGCTCGCCGCCCACGGCATGGCCGGCCTGACCGGGATCGTCTTCATCGGCTTCGTCGCCCAGCAGGGCTGGAACGGCGTCTCCGACGGGCTGCTCTACGGCAACGCCAAGCAGCTGCTGTGGCAGCTGATCGCCGTCGCGGCCGCCACCAGCTACGCGTTCGCGATGACCTGGGGGCTGTTGAAGCTGATCGGCCGCTTCTCGCCGCTGCGGGCGACCCGCGACGAGGAGGCGCTGGGGATGGACCTCGTCAGCCACGGCGAGGAGGCCTACGCCACCGGCGAGGGTGCGCTGCTGGTCGCCGAGACCACCCCGCGCGGCCGGATCTGAGGCTGAGCGGAGACCGGACCGTCCCCGCCGCCGGACGCGGCGGGGACGACCGGCCGGTTCCCCCGTCGCGCTAGCGCGGGAAGAGTCGCGGCATCCGGGCCAGCAGCCGCAGCGAGCCGCTCGGCCGCATCCGCCGCGTCAGCAGCAGCCGGCGGGCGTCGGCCCGGCCGCCGATCACGTCGACCCAGTCGCGGTAGCGGATCCGCAGCGTCAGGTCGGCGTGCGCGGCGTGGCCGGGGGCGGCGGTCGCCGACGGCCCCTCGATCCGCACGTGCCAGGGGTCGGCGTCGGGGAAGTCCCACTCGATCGTGGCCGGGGCACGGAGCCCGTGGGCCGGGTCGATCCCGCGGCGGATCACGTCGAAGAGCACGGCCATCGTCTCGGGGTCGCGGTCGGGCTCCTGGCCGCCGGGGCCCATGATCCCGGCCTTCGCCAGCCGCATCCCCAGCCGCGAGCGCTCGACCGGGGCCAGGTCGAGCGGCACGATCTCCGGTCCCGGCAGCGTCTCGAAGGCGAGGCCGGCGGAGCGCAGCTTGGTCTCGAGCGAGAGCACCGACTCCTCGCCGATCCGGTCGAACGACCAGCCGAAGGTCGTCAGGTAGCGCTCGTCCCAGCCCGGCGGGCGGAAGACGTTGCCCAGCCACGGCACGCACTCGCGCAGCATCTCGGCGACCGCTTGGCGCGCCTCCTCGTTGCCCGGCGTCAGGTCGGCGAGCAGCTTGACCCCGAAGCCGATGTGGCGCAGCTCGTCGGCCGAGACGTGGCCCATGCCCTCGCGGAAGCCGGGGAGCACGTCGCGCTCCTCCAGGTACGAGGTGATCATGTGCTGGCCGGGCTGGGCCATCGTCGCCTCGATCACCAGGTGGTAGAGCGTCACCGCCCGGCAGAGGTTGGGGATCGAGCGGTCGGCGCGCAGCTCGTCGGCCATCCGGTCGAGCCGCTCGAAGACCTGGTTGAAGCCCCAGCTGAGCAGCGGCCGGATCTCCTGCAGGCCGGAGGCCGGGTCGCCCTTGCCGACGCCCAGCGCCTCGTGCATGAAGCGGGTGAAGAAGACCGCGTGGCGGGCCTCGTCGACCTGCTGCGTGGTCAGGAAGTACTTCTGCTCCTCGAGCGGCGCGGCGTCGATGTAGGGGGAGAGGTTGTCGGCGACGGCGTCCTCGCCCCAGAAGAAGAGCGCGTAGTTGAAGAGCGCCGCCTCGCGCTCGAAGGGCGTGAACTTCTCCTGCCAGTCGATCGCGTCCTGGGTGAAGTCCAGGTCCATCGCGCTCCAGTTGCCGTGCTCCCAGCGGCGGTAGAGGTCGCGGTAGGAGATGTGGTCCGTCGGCCGCGAGCGCGACGGAGCCTCGGTGGTGGCCATCGGGTCTCTCTCTCGGTCGGCCGTGCGCTCCGGGTCGCACAGTCATAATCGACGCTATCCGAATAGCGATCGCTCTGACAAGGGCGGCGTTGTGAGAGGATCGTCACGGATGGCGACACGGCGGATGACCCGGGAAGAACGGCGGATCGAGACCCGCGAGCGGCTGATCGAGGCCGCCGGCGAGGTCTTCGCGTCGCGCGGCTACCACGCGGCCTCGGTCGACCAGGTCGCCGAGCGCGCCGGCTTCACCACCGGCGCCGTCTACTCGGCGTTCGGGTCGAAGGAGGAGTTGTTCCTGGCCGTCGCCGAGGACCACCTGCGGCGCAACGTCGCCGAGCTGGAGGCGGCCGCCGCCGGCGGGGCGACCGTCGACGCGCGCGTCCGCGAGGGCGCCGAGCACTGGATGGAGATCGTCGAGCGCTCGCCGGAGATGGTCCTGCTGCACACCGAGTTCTGGGCCTACGCGGTCCGCGACCCGGCGGTCCGGCCGCAGGTGGCGGCCCAGTTCGCCGAGGTCCGGGCGGCGATCTGCCGGCTGCTCGACCTCGGCGCCCGCGAGCTGGGGCTGCGGCTGACCGTCCCGGTCGAGGAGGTCGCGATCGCGCTCGACGCGCTGGCCGACGGGATCGCCCGCCAGAAGCTGGCCGAGCCGGACGCCGTGCCCCACGACCTCTTCGCGCGGATGGTCGGGGTGCTGCTGGCGGGGCTCTCCGAGCCGGCGGCCTGAGCGCCCGGCTCAGGGCAGCCGCAGCCAGGCCCGCAGCAGGTCGCCGACCAGCGGGTCGCGGGTCAGCGCGCGGCCGTCGATCGCGGCCACCGGGACGATCCCGCGGCCGGCGGTGGCCAGGAACGCGGCCCGCGCCTCGACCAGCTCGCCGACCCGCAGCGGCAGCTCGCGGACGCGGGCGGCCTCGAGCACCCACGAGCGGGTCACCCCCGGCAGCAGCCCGGCCACCGGCGGGGTCGCGATCCGGCCGCCGGCGTCGACCGCGAACAGGCTCGCGCGCGAGCTTTCGCCGACCCGGTCGCTGGGCAGCACCTCGTCGCGGCCGCCGGTCGCCACCAGCAGCGGCTCGTCGGCGCCGGACGCCGCCGCCCGCCGCTCGGCGGCGGCCGCCCAGGCGCGGTCGGCCCGCTTCTGCTCGCGGTCGCGGTCGTGGGGGTCGTAGCCGGGGACGGTCGCCAGCCGCACCGGCGTCGCGGGGGAGACCGGGCGGGCGCGGGCGGCGACCGGGGTCCCGCGGGCAACGTCGAAGCGGACGATCGTCGGCCCGCCGCCGCGGCGGTAGACCTCGGCCAGGGCGCGGACGGCGGTCAGCTGGCGGCCGCCGGCCCCGGCCCGCCGCAGGCGCAGCAGGTGGCGCTCCCACAGGCGGATCCGCCCGTCCTCGACGCGCACGGTCTCGAAGACGGGAGCGGTCGGCCCACCGAGCGGCACGGCGCGATCGTCGCAGGTCCGAACGCCGCCGCGAGCGGCCGCCGGGCGGAATCGGCGTGTGCGCCGTCCACATCGGCTACGGTCCGATCATGCGAGGAGGAGCACGGAGGGTCGGGGTCGTGGGTGGCGTGGCGCTGGGGGCGCTGGCGTCGGCGGCGAGCGCGTCGGCGGCGACCGCGCCGATCGCGATCTCGTTCACCAGCGGCACCAGCACGCCGGGAACGCTGCCGGCGCTGACCACGGCCAGCGCCGCGGCGCCCGCGACCTTCGCCGGCCAGATCGACAGCGCGACGCTGCGGGCGTCGTTCCCGGCCGCGTCGATCGCGCTGCCGCCCGCGACCCGCAGCGGCGTCGACTTCGGCGCCGCGGGGACCGGCGACCTGACCGTCGCCTACACGCCGTCCGACTTCACCGGCACGGTCAACGCGGCGACCGCCTCGCTCGACCTCACGGGCACGATCGGCTACCTCTACAGCGCCCGGATCGGCGGGGCGACCTACGCCTGCACGACCTCCTCGCCGGTGACCCTCAGCGGCGGCCCGCTGAACCTGACCACCGGCGCCTACTCCGTCGCCGGTTCGCACGCGAACCTGCTGCTGACGCCGGTCGACGCCGGCTCGACGGTCTTCTGCCTGACCGGCCTCGGCCCGAAGCTGACCGCGCAGCAGACGGCGGCCGCGTTCGCGGGCACGCTCACGATCCCGGGCCTGATCCCGGCCCCGGCGGTCCCGCCGCCGACGACCCCGACGACGCCGACGACGCCGACCCCGGGCACGCCGCCGCCCCCGCCGCTGGTGCCCGCGCCGACGGTCAAGGCGCCGAAGCTGCGGCTGACGCTGGCCGCGCTGGCGCCGGTCGCCCGCGGCGGCCAGACGACGCTGACGATCCGCCTCCGCAACCCCGGCAACGCCCGCGCTCGCGGGGTCCGGGTCGTGATCGCTCCGCCGGCGGGCGTCCGCGCGGCGAAGACCACGCTCCGCTTCTCGTCGCTGCCGCGGGGCCGGACCCGCACCCTGAAGGTACGGCTGCGCGCCACCGATCGCGCGCGGCCGTCCTCGCGGGTCCGGGTCACCGCCACCGCCGAGGGCGGTCTGCGGGTGCGCGGCAGCCGCGTCCTGCGCGTCCGCTGAGCGGCTCGGCGGGCGCCGCCGGGGCATCCACCGTTCGTCCAGGCCGCGTCCGCGCGCCTCTCCGCCGGCGGGGCGCATCACCCGTGCCCCACGGACGCCCGCGTGGACGCCGTCGGTGCCGGAGGGGGCCTCCGGGGTATCCGTAACGCGCCGGGTTCCCGGTTCCGCTTGAATCCCTCGAATTCCCTAGTGGACTCCGGAGGCTTGAACCAGTGCCCGACACGACCGTGCTCACCGAGAACCGCAAGCTCCTCGCCTGGGTCGAGGAGATCGCTTCACTGACCCAGCCCGACCAGGTCGTCTGGTGCGACGGCTCGGCCGAGGAGTACGACCGCTTCTGCCAGGAGCTCGTCGACGCCGGCACCTTCCGCCGCCTCGACGAGGCCAAGCGCCCCAACAGCTACCTGGCCTGGTCGGATCCCTCCGACGTGGCGCGGGTCGAGGACCGCACGTTCATCTGCTCCGAGAGCGAGGAGGACGCCGGCCCGAACAACAACTGGCGGCCGCCCGCCGAGATGCGGGCCGAGCTGACCGAGCTGTTCCGCGGCGCGATGGCCGGCCGCACGATGTACGTCGTGCCGTTCTCGATGGGCCCGCTCGGCTCGGACAAGAGCAAGATCGGCGTCGAGGTCACCGACTCGCTCTACGTCGCGGTCCAGATGCGGATCATGACCCGGATGGGCAAGGGCGCGCTCGACGTGCTCGGCGCCGAGGGCGAGTTCGTCCCCTGCGTCCACTCGATCGGCGCCCCGCTGGCCGAGGGCGAGCAGGACGTGCCGTGGCCGACCAACGCGGACACGAAGTACATCGTCCACTACCCCGAGACGCGCGAGATCTGGTCGTACGGCTCGGGCTACGGCGGCAACGCGCTGCTGGGCAAGAAGTGCCTGGCGCTGCGGATCGCCTCGGTCCAGGCCCGCGACGAGGGCTGGCTGGCCGAGCACATGCTGATCCTCAAGCTGACCTCGCCGGAGGGGACGGTCAAGTACGTGACCGGCGCCTTCCCGTCGGCCTGCGGCAAGACCAACCTGGCGATGCTGATCCCGACCCTCCCGGGCTGGAAGGTCGAGACGGTCGGCGACGACATCGCCTGGATGAAGTTCGGCGAGGACGGCCGGCTCTACGCGATCAACCCGGAGGCCGGCTTCTTCGGCGTCGCGCCGGGCACGGGGGAGAAGACGAACCCGAACGCGATCGCCGCGATCCAGCGCGACACGCTCTTCACCAACACCGCGCTGACCGACGACGGCGACGTCTGGTGGGAGGGCCTGACGAAGGAGGCCCCCGCCCACCTGATCGACTGGCACGGCAACGACTGGACGCCGGACGCGGACCACCCGGCCGCGCACCCGAACTCGCGCTTCACCGTCGCCGCCGCGCAGGCGCCGTCGATCGCCCCCAACTGGGAGGACCCGGCCGGCGTGCCGATCGACGCCTTCCTCTTCGGCGGCCGCCGCGCCTCGGTGGTGCCGCTGGTGCGCGAGGCGTTCGACTGGGAGCACGGCGTCTTCCTCGGCGCGACGATGTCGAGCGAGCAGACCGCGGCCGCCTTCGGCACCGTCGGCCAGCTGCGCTTCGACCCCTACGCCCAGCTGCCGTTCGCCGGCTACAACATGGGCGACTACATGGCCCACTGGCTGAAGGTCGGCCAGACGGCGGGAGCCAAGCTGCCGCGGGTCTTCTACGTCAACTGGTTCCGCAAGGACGCCGACGGCCAGTTCATCTGGCCCGGCTTCGGCGAGAACTCGCGCGTGCTGGAGTGGATCTTCCGCCGCTGCGAGGGCGGCGACGCGGCGCCGGGGGCGGTCGAGACCCCGATCGGCCTGGTCCCGCGCGCGGAGGACCTGAACACCGACGGCCTCGACCTCTCGGCGGAGGACCTGGAGCTGCTGCTGACGGTCGACGCCGAGGCCGTCAAGGCCGAGCTGCCGCAGATCGAGGCCCACCTGGCCCAGTTCGGCGACCACCTGCCGGCCGCGGTCCAGGCGCAGCTCGACGCGCTGAAGCAGAAGCTCGGCGCCTAGCCGGCTGCGAGCGTTCTCCGTACACGGGCCGCCCCGCCGGGGCGGCCCGTCGTCGTTCCGGGCCCCGAATCGAATCCGGTCATGATCTGGCCGCTATCGGCCGTACCGTCGTCGGCGTATCGTCCCCCGCCGGAGCCACCGCTCCGCGACCACCCAGGGAAGGCCACGACGCACCGATGACTCCATCCTCCTCCGTCCCGCACAAGGGACTGGCGCTCGCGCTGCTCGCGACCGTCCAGTTCATCGTCGTCCTCGACGCGTCGATCGTGAACGTGGCGCTGCCGTCGATCGACGACGCCCTCGGCCTCGGGTCGAACCTCTCGTGGGTGGTCAACGCCTACACGCTGGTCTTCGGCGGCTTCCTGCTGCTGGGCGGGCGGCTGGCCGACCTGCTCGGCCGCCGGCGGCTGTTCATGACCGGCCTGATCCTGTTCGCCGTCGCCTCGCTGGTCGGCGGCTTCGCCGAGTCCTCCGGGGTCCTGATCGCCGCCCGCGCGGTCCAGGGCCTGGGCGCGGCGCTGGTCTCGCCGGCGGCGCTCTCGCTGGTGACCACGACCTTCGCCGAGGGGGCCGAGCGCAACAAGGCCCTCGGCGTCTGGGGCGCCGTCGCCGGATCGGGCGGCGCGGCCGGCGTGCTGCTCGGCGGCATGCTGACCGAGTGGGCCGGCTGGGAGTGGGTCCTGTGGGTCAACGTGCCGATCGCCCTCGGCGCGGCGGCGCTGGCCCCGCGGCTGCTGGTCGAGAGCCGCGACGAGGCCGAGCAGCGCCACTTCGACATCGCCGGCGCCGTCTCGGTGACGGCCGGCCTGGCGCTGCTGGTCTACACGCTGGTCGACGCCAACGACGCCGGCTGGGGCTCGACCCAGACGATCGGCCTGGGGGCGCTGGCGCTGGTGCTGCTGGCGGTCTTCGTGGTGATCGAGCGGGCCCAGTCGCGGCCGCTGGTGCCGTTCTCGATCTTCGCCAACCGGACCCTGACCGGGGCCAACGTGATCGGCCTGCTGACCGGCATGGCGCTGTTCTCGATGTTCTTCTTCATCACCCTCTACATGCAGCGGGTGCTGGGCGAGGACGCGCTCCAGACCGGTCTGGCCTACCTGCCGCTGTCGGTCGTGATCATCGGCTCGGCCGGGGCGGCCTCGGCGCTGGTGACGAAGGTCGGGTTCAAGCCGACGATCATCGCCGGCCTGCTGCTGACGGCCTCCGGGCTGCTGTGGTTCTCCCAGGTCAGCTGGCCGGGCGGGTCCTACGCGGCCGACGTGCTCGGGCCGTCGATCCTGGCCGGTGCCGGCCTCGGGCTGACCTTCGTGCCGATGACGATCGCCGCGGTCAGCGGGACCGAGCCGCACGAGGCCGGGCTGGCGTCGGGCCTGATCAACACCTCGCAGCAGGTCGGCGGCGCGCTCGGCCTGGCGATCCTGATCACGATCGCGACCTCGCGGACCGACGACCTGCTCGGCACCGGCGGCGACCCGAAGGTGGCGGCGACCGAGGGCTTCCAGAACGCCTTCCTGGTCGGCGCGGGCTTCGCGCTGCTGGGCGCGGTGCTGGCGCTGGTGCTGCTCTCGACCCAGGCCAGCCGGGCGCACGCCGAGGCGGCCCGGTCGGGCGAGGCGGCCAGCGCCCCGACGGTGGTCTGAGGGCGGCGCGGGAGGGGCGGGTCAGCCGCGACGGACGGCGACCCGCCAGCGGCGCGGGCGGTGGACCACCCGCACCTCGACCCGCGCCGGGCGCGAGGGCGCGGCGAGCGACAGGAAGTCGCGGACCGCGCCGCCGTGGCCGCAGAGCGGGCAGCCGAGCGCGTCGGTCGGGGTCATCGGCCCCGGTCGCGGCGCGACCGGCGCGTCGCAGACGGGACAGGCCAGGGTGCCGATCCCCAGCACGCCGCTGTGGTCGGTCCGGCGCAGGTCGCCGGCCCGGGAGCGGCGGCCGACGGGCTCGGAGTCGGAGAACGCGCGGTCGAGACCCACGGGACGAGTGTAGGCAGACCGGCGGGCGGGCCCGTGGGGAGCGGGGTTGCGGGCTGCTCAGCCGGGAGGCGGGGCGAGGGTCAGGGTGACGGGGGTGGGGATGACGACCTGACGGCAGGGGCGGGACGGCCGGCGGTCGTCGTGTCTTCTCGGCACCCGCATCCGGACGCCGGCAGCGGGTCGCTGTGCGCGGACGACGCCGTCGCGCGGGCCTACGGAGGCGGTCCGCAGCCCGCGGCTGCAGAGCACGTCGACCGCGTCGGCGCGGCGGAGCCCGATGGTGCGGGGGACGACGATGCGGCGGTCGTCGGACACGATCCCATCCGGGATCGGCTGCTCCCGCCGGGCGCCCGTGATCCGGCGGCCGGCCAGCGGGCGGGACAGGCGGACGGTGACCGGAGGCCCGCTTCGGGCGACCAACGAGCAGGCCGTGTCGTCGTCGCGGGGCGTCCGCTCACGGACGCTGGCGGCGATCTCGACCCGTTCGTCGGTCTCGGCCACCAGCCCGACCCGCGGCGGCCCGATCTCGCAGCCGCCCCAGCCGGCCGGTTGGATCCGCAGGCCCCGCTGGTCAGCGGTGATCCCGATCAGCGCCCATCCGTGGGAGCGGGTGCGGAGCGCCTCGCGCAGCAGCAGCGACCAGGCCAGGGCGCCGCCGCCGGCCAGGCCGGCGAGCACCAGCAGGACGATCAGGGCGCGCCGCCGCACGATCGTCGAGGCTCGCAGATCGGGGCCCGCGAGGCGTACGCTGCCGCCATGGCCGGCTGGGACGACGTGCGCACGATCGCCATGGCGCTGCCGGGGGCGAGCGAGCGGCAGTCGCACGAGGACCTGACCCAGTGGCGGGTCAAGGACAAGCTGTTCGTCTGGGAGCGACCGCTGCGCCGCGCCGATCTGGAGGCCCTGGGCGACGACGCGCCGTCGGGCCCGATCCTGGGCGCGCGGGTCGAGCACGTCGACCTCAAGGACGCCCTGATCGCCACCGATCCGGCGGTCTTCTTCACCACCCCGCACTTCGACGGCTACCCGGCGATCCTGGTCCGGCTCGACGCGATCGGCGACGATCAGCTGCGCGAGCTGGTGGTCGACGCCTGGCTCGCACGGGCTCCGAAGCGGCTGGTCGACGCCTACCTGGCCGACGGCGGCGACGGCGGCGGGGAGCGGTGACGCGGGGCAGGAGGCTCGCGGCGTGCGGCGCGCTGGCGATCGTCGCCGCCGTGGCGCCGTGGCTGACCTGGATCGGCCGCGAGCGAGCATCGGAAGAGTGCGGGTGGACGTGCTACGTGCCGCTGCCCGCCGGTGCGCAGCTGCACCGGATCGACGGCGTGACCGGGTTCGCGGTCGCGCCGGTGGCGGCCGTGGCCGCGCTGGCGCTGGCGATCCTGCTGGTGGCGTGGGCGCGGTGGTCGTCCCCGGTCCTGGGCGCGGCGGTGGTCGCCGCGGGGGTGGCGACCGTGGCCGGCGCGGCCGCCGCATGGTCGACCCACGTTCACGATCCCGGCATCGTCGAGGTGGCCGGTCGCGCCTCGGACGACCGCTTCCTGTCGCCGGCTGTCGGCGTCGGCCTCGCCCTGGCGGCGCTGGCCGGCCTGGTCGCGATGGTCGCGGGGGCGGGAGCCACGTGGAGGGCCCGCCACCCCCGCGAGCGATGAGTCTCCGCCCCGCGGCCGGTCTCTTGTTGCGAGCGTCCCCCGAACCCAGGAGCCCACGATGCCCAGCCAGTCGCTCGACCACGACTTCACCGCCGTCCTCCGCAAGAGCCCCAGCGAGGGCGGGTGGACCTACGTCCAGATGGAGGGCTCGGCCGCCTTCTTCGGCACCCGCGGGCTGGTGAAGGTCCGCGGGACGATCGACGGCGAGCCGTTCCGCAGCTCGTTCATGGCCCTCGGCGACGGCACCCACAAGCTGCCCGTGAAGGCGGCCCTGCGGCGGACGATCGGCAAGGACGAGGGCGACACCGTCGCCGTCCACCTGGCCGAGCGGCTGAACTGAGCCGGCCGCGCCGCCACCCCGCCTCGCCTACGGCAGCCGCCAGTCGAACGGCGCGCCGCCCAGCTCGACCAGCGCCTGGTCGGTGCGGCTGAACGGGCGCGAGCCGTGGAACATCCGCGCCGACATCGGCGAGGGGTGGGCGGCCGTGACCACCCGGTGGCCCTCCAGCGGCAGCCGCTGGACGACGTTCTGGGCGTGGCGACCGAGCGCCAGGAAGACCAGGCCCCGGCGCGCGGTCGCCAGCCGTCGCAGCAGCTCGAAGGTCACCTCGTGCCAGCCGGCGGCGCTGTGCGATCCCGGCGCGTTGGGCGCGACCGTCAGCGAGGCGTTCAACAGCAGCGCGCCCGCCGTGGCCCACGGCGTCAGGTCGCCGTTGGCCGGCAGCGGCAGCCCCAGGTCGGCCTGCAGCTCGGTGAACATGTTCCGCAGCGATCCCGGCACCCGCGCCTCGGGCGTGACCGCGAAGGCCAGGCCGATCGGCACCCCCGGCGTCGGGTACGGATCCTGCCCGCACAGCACCACCCGCACGTCGTCCGGCGCCACCAGCTCCAGCGCCCGGAAGACCTGCGCCCGCAGCGGCTGGATCCGGCGCCCGGCCGCCACCTCGGCGCCGAGGAATGCCTCGACCCGGGCCAGCGCCGCCCGGTCGACGTAGGGCCGCCAGGCCTCCGGGACCTTCTCCGCCAGGTCGACGGGCGGGGGCGCCGTCGCCTCCATCAGCCGAAGTCGATGATCGAGCGGATCCCGTCCTGGTGGTGCATCAGGTCGAAGCCCTCGTTGACCCGGTCGAGGGTGATCCGGTGGCTGAGCAGCGCCGGCACGTCGACGTCGCCCCGCAGCCAGCGGTCGACGAGCTGCGGCACCTGGGTCCGGCCCTTGACGCCGCCGAACGACGAGCCCGTCACCCGCCGGCCCGTGATCAGCAGCCGCGGGACGATGTCGAGCGTCTCGCCCTTGCCGGCCACGCCGATCATCGTCGCCAGGCCCCACGCCTCGCGCGCCGCCTCGACCGCCTGGCCCATCACGCCGACGATCCCGGTCGCCTCGAAGGTGTAGTCGGCCCCGAAGCCGTCCGTCTCGCCCTTGATCCAGGCCACCGGATCGGCGGTCACGATCCCGTCCGCGGCGACCGTCGGCTCGCTGCCCGCCGGCGCCGGCACGATCAGGTCGGTCGCTCCGTGGTGGCGGGCCATCTCCAGCCGCTCGGGCGAGAGGTCGACCGCGACGATCCGCGACGCGCCCTGGATCCGCGCGCCCGCCACCGCCCCGAGCCCGACCAGCCCGCAGCCGAAGACCGCGACCGTGCTGCCGGCCTCGACGTCGGCGGTGTAGATCGCCGCCCCGAGCCCGGTCGAGAGGCCGCAGGCGAAGATCGAGGCGCCCTCCAGCGGGGCGGCCTTGTCGATCTTGGCCAGGGCGATCTCCGGCATCACCGTGTACTCGGCGAAGGTCGACGTGCCCATGAAGTGCCGCAGCGGCTGGCCGTCGCGCGACAGCCGCGTGGTCCCGTCCGGCAGGTAGCCGGCGTTCTGCTGGTCGCGGATCGCGGTGCAGCGGTTGGTCCGCGGGCTGCGACAGTGGACGCACTCGCCGCACTCGGGGGCGAACAGCGTCACCACGTGATCGCCCGGCTGGACCAGCGTCACGCCGGCCCCGACCCGCTCGACCACGCCCGCGCCCTCGTGGCCCAGGACGCACGGCGCGTAGCCCGTCGGGTCGGCGCCCGAGGCGGTGTAGAGGTCGGTGTGGCAGACCCCGCAGGCGACCAGGCGCACCAGCACCTCGCCGGCCTGCGGCTCGGCCAGGTCGACCTCCTGGACGCTGAGCGGCTGGCCGAACTGCTCGAGCACGGCGGCGCGGATCTTCATCGGGTCTCCTCGTTGGGGATCGGGGTGGGGACGGCGACGCGGCGGGCGAGCGCGGGGTACTCGACCACCAGTCCGTCGCGGTCCAGGGTCAGGTCGGCGGTGAAGCCGTCGGCGTCGTCGTCGAGGGCGACGAACCGCACGACGCCGTCGTCGACGTGCTCGTAGCGCTGGCGCGAGCGCTCGACGGTCAGGGCCGGCAGCGCGACCCAGGCCACCGTCAGCTCGACCTGGCCGGGGCCGCGGTCGAGGTCGTGGCGGCGGACCGGCATCAGGTTGGTCAACGGCGACCAGGCCAGGTCGCAGTCGGCGGCGTCGGCCAGCGTCGCGGTGTCGCCTCCGGGCGCAGGCAGCGCGACCACGCCCTCGGCCCGCGCGTCGATCGTCCAGCGACCGTCGGCGCGGCGCAGGTCGAGCGAGCGCGACCAGCCGGCGCCGGCCACCCGCACCGTCAGCCGCGCGGTCGCGAAGCGGTCGCCGGCCTCCAGCGCGTAGTCGGCGCGGTAGGGGAGCGGGGCGACGCCGAGCTGGACCCCGCTGGCGCGGAGGCCGTCGCGGTCGAGGTCGACGAGCGCGTGCTCGGCGCGCCAGCCGTCGCGCTGCTCCTCGAGGCCCCTCCAGGCGACGGCGATCGGCATGCCCGCGACGCTATCGATCGGGCCGGCGGGCTGCGGCGCGCTTGGATCCACCATCGCGCGGATCGCATCCTCAGGACGCGGCGCTCACTGCTCCTCCAGCTCGGCCGATCCGGCCCACAGGTTCAGGTGGCCGTCGCGGGCGTGCTGGTCGATCGCGGCCAGCTCGTCGTCGCCGAACTCGAGCCCGTCCAGCGCCCCCAGCGAGTCCTCCAGCTGGGCGACCGAGCTGGCGCCGATCAGGGCACTGGTCACCCGCGGGTCGCGCAGGGTCCAGGCGATCGCCATCTGGGCCAGCGACTGCCCGCGGCCGCGGGCGATCGCGTCGAGCGCCCGCACGTGCTCCAGGTTCTCCCGCGAGAGGTGGCCGGGCAGCAGCGAGCTGTCGCGGCTGGCCCGCGAGCCCTCCGGCACGCCGTCCAGGTACTTGTCGGTCAGCAGCCCCTGGGCCAGCGGGCTGAAGGCGATGCAGCCGATGCCCTCCTCGGCCAGCGCGTCGAGCAGCTCGCGCTCGATCCAGCGGTTGAGCAGCGAGTACGAGGGCTGGTGGATCAGCAGCGGCGTCCCCAGCTCGGCCAGGATCTGGGCCGCCTCGCGGGTCCGCTCCGGTGAGTAGGAGGAGATCCCCACGTACAGCGCCTTGCCCTGCTGGACCGCGCTGTGGAGCGCGCCGCAGGTCTCCTCCAGCGGGGTCTCGGGGTCGAAGCGGTGGCTGTAGAAGACGTCGACGTAGTCGAGCCCGATCCGGCGCAGCGACTGGTCGAGGCTGGCCAGCAGGTACTTGCGCGAGCCGCGGTCGCCGTAGGGGCCGGGCCACATGTCCCAGCCGGCCTTGCTGCTGATCACCAGCTCGTCGCGGTAGGGCCGCAGGTCCTCGCGCAGGATTCGGCCGAAGTTGGCCTCGGCGCTGCCGTAGGGCGGGCCGTAGTTGTTCGCCAGGTCGAAGTGGGTGACGCCGAGGTCGAAGGCGCGGCGGACGATCGCCCGCTGGCCGTCGAGCGGCCGGTCGTCGCCGAAGTTGTGCCACAGCCCGAGCGCGATCGCCGGCAGCAGCAGCCCGCTGGCGCCGCAGCGGCGGTACGGCATCCGGCCGTCGTAGCGATTGGGGTCGGCGCGGTGCGGGTCGTGGATCGGGGCGGGGCCATGCGCTCCATCATCGCGCCGCGGGCCGGGCGCGGGTCATCCGTTGGCGGCCCGCCGCTATCGTGGCCGCGGTGCGCAGCCTGGCCCTCTTGGTGTTCGTCGTCGGGGCCGGGACGCTCGGCGCCGAGATGGCGGCGGCGCGGCTGCTGGCGCCGTACTTCGGCGACTCGACGCTGATCTGGGCGAACACGATCGGCGTCGTCCTCGTCTCGCTCTCGGCCGGCTACTGGCTGGGCGGGCGGTTCGCCGACCGCCACCCCGAGGAGCAGCGGCTGCGGCTGCTGGTGCTGGTGGCGGCCGGGCTGATCGCGGCGATCCCGCTGGTCAGCGGCCCCTTCCTGCACCTGGCGGTGCGGGCCTTCGACCAGATCGACGCCGGCGCCTTCGTCGGCTCGATGCTGGGGATGCTGGGCCTGATCGCGGTCCCGCTGGTGCTGATCGGGGCGGTCTCGCCGTGGGCGCTGCGGCTGGCCGTCGGCGACGTCGAGCACGCCGGCCGGGTGGCCGGGCGGCTGTCGGCGATCGGCACCGCCGGCAGCCTGGTCGGGACCTGGATCTCGTCGCTGCTGCTGATCCCGTTCGTCGGCACCCAGCGGACCTTCCTGATCCTGGCGCTGGCGATCGCGCTGGTGGCCGCGCTCGGGCTGCCGCGGCGGGCGCTGCTGGCGCCGGCGGCGATCGCGGCCCTGCTGGCGCTGCCGCCCGGGGTCACGAAGCCGGCCGAGAGCGGCGACCGGGTGCTGGACGAGGCCGAGACGCCCTACCAGTACGCGCGGATCGTCGAGCACCGGACCGCCGAGGGGGAAGGCATCCCCCCCACCCTGCCGGCGGCGACCGAGCGGCGGCTGGAGCTGAACGAGGGCCAGGCGATCCACTCGGTCTGGCGGGCCGACACCGTCCTGACCGGCAACTACTGGGACGCCTACCTGGTGCTGCCGTTCGCGGTCGCCGACGCCCCGCCGGCGCGGGTGGCGATGCTCGGCAACGCCGGCGGCACGGTCGGCCGGGCGCTGCTCCACTACTTCCCGCGGACGACCGTCGACGGGGTCGAGATCGACGGCAAGGTCTCCGAGCTGGGCCGCAAGTGGCTGGGGATGCCGCGCGGGCCGCGGATGAACGTGATCACCGAGGACGCGCGGCCGTTCCTGCGCGGGGCCGCCGACCGCGGACGCGACGCCGCGAAGCGCTACGACGTGATCGGGATCGACGCCTACCGCCAGCCGTACATCCCCTTCTACCTGACGACCAGGGAGTTCTTCGCGCTCGCCGGCGACCGGCTGACGGCGCGCGGCTCGGTGATCGTCAACGTCGGCCACCCCGAGGACAGCGACGCGCTGGAGAAGGCGCTCTCGGCGACCCTGCGGACGACCTTCCCGACCGTCCTCAGCTACCGGATGACCGACACCAACACGCTGCTGGTGGCGACCCGGCTGCCGGCCTCGGCCCCCCGCCTGCGGGCCGCGATCCCGACCCTGCCCGGCGAGCTGCGGCCGATCGCCGCCCGCGCCGCCGGGCGGCTGGTCGAGGCGCCCCGCGGCGGCCCGGTCTACACGGACGACAAGGCCCCGGTCGAGTGGCTGGTGGACGGGTCGATCGTGCAGTACGCGGTCGGCGACTGACGACCATCCGGGTCAGATCGAGGGCAGCAGCGCCGCCTCCAGCTCCTCCAGGTAGGCGTCCAGGTCGAGGTCGGCCGCGCCGCGGCGGGCCAGCTGGGCCATCCCCAGGTAGGCGCTGTAGGCCAGCCGCGCGCGCGAGCGGGCGCGGGCCGGCGCCAACCCGAGGTCGGCGAAGGCGCGCTCCAGCAGCGCTAGCCGGCGGGCGGTGGCGCGCTCCAGCACCGCCGCCACGTCGGGGTCGTCGTCGGCGGCCATCAGCTTGGTGATCACCGTCGGCTGCAGCTCGACGACCGCCAGCCGCAGCAGCCCCTGCAGCCGCTCGCGGGGGTCGGCGACGGCGTCGAAGCGGGCCGACTGATCGACCACGAACCGCTGCTCCCAGCGCTCCAGCGCCGCCCGCAGCAGCGCCCGCCGGTCGGCGAAGTGGTGGTAGAAGCCGCCCTTGCTGACGCCGAGCCGGCGGGCGACCGGCTCGACCGCCAGCCCGGCGACCCCGACGGCCTCGATCGTGTCGAGGGCGGCCTCGATCCAGGCGTCGGGGGTGGTCCGTGTCGGGCGACCGGGGCGGCTCACACCACGATCGTCGCCGGTTCGCCGATCGTCAGCCAGCGGACGTGGTCGCGGACGGCCGGCGGGGCGGCGGCGAAGACCGGCTCGGCGCGGTCGCGGTTCTGGCGGAAGTGCTTCCAGCCCTCGTAGTGGATCGGGAGGATCGTCTCCGGCGCCAGCAGCCCGGCCAGCTCGACGCCCTCCTCGGCGGTCATCGTGAAGCGCAGCGGTCCGGTGACCGGGAACTTGACCCCGCCGAGGTGGAGGATTGCCGTGCCGACGTCGAAGCGGTCGGCCACCTGGCGGACCCCGTCGTAGAGGACGGTGTCGCCGGAGATCCACAGCACCCCGTGCTGCTGGCCCTCCCAGCGCAGCGCGAACCCGATCACCTCGCCGACGATCGGCTTCATGCCGGGCGGTCCGTGGCGGCAGGGGGTGGCGGTGATCTCGATCGTCGGCCGGCCCTCGGCCTCCAGCCGCGTGGTCTGCCAGTCGGCCAGGCCGGTCGTCTCCAGCCCCGCCAGCCGCTTGGCCCCGGGGACGGTGGTGATCGTGCGCCCGACGCTCGGCAGCATCGCCCGGCCGGCGGGGTCGAGGTTGTCGCCGTGGTGGTCGTGGCTGAGCAGGACGGCGTCGATCCGGCCGAGGTCGGCGACCGAGAGCGCCGGCCCGGCGAGCTTCCGGGAGACCGTGCCCCAGCCGAAGAAGTAGCGCTTGCCCGGCGGGTCGAAGGTCGGATCGGTCAGCAGCCGCCAGCCGCCGATCTCGATCAGCGCGGTCGGTCCGCCGACGTGGGTGATCCGTACCGGTGGTGCGGTCATGCGGTGCTCCTCCCCGAAGGAACAAGATTCATACGGTGGCGTACAAAATACCAGCGGCCGCGGCCGTCGTGGGAACGGTCGGACCGGTCACCGAACGGTGACCCGGCGTGCGACCGGCGCGCTAGTGTCGGCCCGCGTGGCGATCGAGTGGACGGAGGCGGGCGTGCAGCACGATTCGACGGTCGAAGCGGTCCTCGAGCAGGTGGCCGAGGGGACGGACGGACGCCGCGACGCGCTCTCCGCTCTCGCGCGCGAGTACCTGCGGCGGGAGGCGGCCGGCGGCGACGTGCTCGACCCCGAGGCCGAGGCGGCCGCGGTCCGCGGACTGCTGGCGCTGGCCGACGGCCGCGGCGGGGCGGCCGCCGCCGTCCGCGCCTTCACCCCCAACGCGCGCGAGCACGGCTACGAGACCACCGGCAGCGTGCTCGAGACGAACGCCCCCGACCAGCCGTTCCTGGTCGACACGATCACCGAGCAGGTGCGGGCCCACGGGCTCGAGCCGCGGGTGGTCCGGCACCCGGTCGTCGGCGTCGTCCGCGACGCGCGCCAGCGGGTGGTCCGGATCACGACGATCGGCGAGGACGACGACGCCCGGCCGGAGTCGCTGATCCACATCGAGCTCGACCGGCGGCTGACGCCCGAGGAGGTCGCGCGGCTGGAGGACGCCGTCCGCGGCGCGCTCTCCGACGCGCGGCGGGTGGTCGACGACTTCGAGCCGCTGCGCGCGCGGCTCGCGGAGATCTCGGCCGCGGTCGCCGCCGAGGGCGACGGCGTTGCCTTCGACCGAGTCGGCAACGGCGGCGAGGCCCCCGAGTCGCCGGACGAAGCGCCGGACGAGGACCCCGACGAGGTCGCCGCCTTCCTCGACTGGCTGGTCGAGGACAACGCCGTGCTGCTCGGCGCCGCCGACCACGACCTCGAGCGCGGCGACGTCGTGCCCGGCAGCGCGCTCGGGCTGCTGGCGCCCGACCAGCCGCGCCACGGCGGCCGCGACCCGATCGAGCCGCCGGCCGACGGCACCCTCGAGCGGCTGCGGTCCGGCGACCTGATCAGCATCGGCCACACCGTCGCGCTCTCGCCGGTCCACCGCCGGGCGCGGATGGAGGACGTCGCCGTCCGCGGCGTCGGCGAGGACGGCCGCCCGCTGCTGCGGCGGCTGGTGCTGCTGGTCGCGTCGCGGGCCTACGCCGCCCCGGCCAGCGAGACCCCGCTGCTGCGCGGCACGCTCCACCGGATCCTCCGCGACGAGCAGGTGCTGCCCGGGTCGCACGACTGGAAGGCGATCGTCGCGCTCTTCGACAGCTTCCCCAAGGACGAGCTGTTCGCGCTGCCGGCGGCCGACCTGCGGCGGACGCTGATGGGCTTCGTCGACCTCGGTCCCGGGCGGGTCGCGCTGCGGGCGCGGGTGGCGGCCGACGGACGGACCGCGACGGTCGTGGTGGCGATCCCGCGCAGTTCCTACGACGCCTCGGTCCGCGACGCGCTGCGCGAGCTGGCCCAGCGCGAGTTCGGCACCGACCGGGTCGCGACCCACGAGGTCCTGCGCGAGGGCGACCACGCCTACCTGCACCTGCAGCTCTACGACCCCGAGGGGCTCGACGACGTCCGCGCCGAGGCGCTGGAGCAGGCCGCGGCGCGGCTGGCGCGCAGCTGGGACGACCGCCTGCGCGAGGCGCTGGTCGCCCGCGGCGGCGAGGAGCGGGGGCGGGTGCTGGCCGCGCGCTGGGCGGGCCGGCTGCCGGGCCAGTACAAGGCCGGCGTCGACCCGGTGGCGGCGGTCCACGACGTCGAGGCGCTGGAGGAGCTGACCACCAGCGGCCGCGATCTGCTGGTGGCGCTGAAGCACGAGCCGGCCGAGGAGCGGGCCGACGGCCGTGCGGTGACCGCCTCCGAGGGGATGACGCGGGTCGCGTTCGTCGTCCACGGGGCGAAGGTCGAGCTGTCGCGGGCGATGCCGATCCTCGAGCACCTGGGCCTGCACGTGGTCGAGGAGCGGCCGACGCCGCTGCGCTCCGGCGAGGAGCTGTGGATCCAGGACTTCGGCGTGCTCGGGCCCGACGGCCGGCCGCTCGACCTCGACGACTGCGGCGACCGGGTGGCGGCGGCGATCACCGCGGCCTGGCGCCAGGAGACCGAGTCCGACTCGCTCAACCGGCTGGTGGTGGTGACCCCGATGGGCCACGAGCGGCTGGAGGTGCTGCGGGCCTACCGCCGCTACCGCCAGCGGATCGGCTCGCGCTTCACCGAGGGCTACCAGAACGACGTGATCGTCCAGCACGCGGCGATCACCGAGAAGCTGGTGCGGCTGTTCGAGCTGCGCTTCGGCGCCGACGACCCAGCCGCGCCGCGCGACGAGGCGGCCGAGCAGGCGCTGAAGGAGGAGATCCTCCACGACCTCGACGACGTGCCCTCGCTCGACCACGACCGGATCCTGCGCAACCAGCTGCAGATGATCGAGGCGACCTACCGCACCAACGCCTACCGGCCCGGCCGCGGCGCGCTGGCCTTCAAGCTCAAGAGCGCCGAGGTGCCGGCGATCCCGCACCCGACGCCGCTGTGGGAGATCTACGTCCACGGGCTCGACGTCGAGGGGATCCACCTGCGCGGCGGGATGATCGCCCGCGGCGGCCTGCGGTGGTCCGACCGGATGGACTACCGGACCGAGGTCCTGGGCCTGATGCGGGCCCAGATGGTCAAGAACGCGGTGATCGTGCCGGCCGGGGCGAAGGGCGGGTTCCTGCTCCGCGGGCGGGCCGCGGCGGCGACCGACCCGGGCGAGCGGCGCGACGCCGTCCGCCGCGGCTACGTCGACTTCATCAGCGCGCTGCTCGACGTCACCGACGATCTCCACGACGGCCAGGTCGTCCATCCCGACGGCGTGCGGGTGCTCGACGGCGACGACCAGTACCTGGTGGTGGCCGCCGACAAGGGCACGGCGACCTTCTCCGACACCGCCAACGAGATCGCCGTCGGCCGCGGCTTCTGGCTCGGCGACGCGTTCGCCTCGGGCGGCTCGGCCGGGTACGACCACAAGGTCCTCGGGATCACCGCCCGCGGCGCCTGGGAGTCGGTCAAGCGGCACTTCCTGGAGGTCGGCGTCGACCCCGAGCGCGACCCGATCACCGCCGTCGGGATCGGCGACATGTCGGGCGACGTCTTCGGCAACGGGATGCTGCTGTCGCGCTCGCTGCGGCTGATCGCGGCCTACGACCACCGCCACGTCTTCGTCGACCCCGACCCGCAGGACGCCGAGGCCTCGTGGCGCGAGCGCCAGCGGCTGTTCGAGCTCGGCCGCTCCAGCTGGGACGACTACGACCGCGAGCTGATCAGCGCCGGCGGCGGCGTCTTCCCGCGGACGGCGAAGCGGGTGCCGATCAGCGAGCAGATGCGGGCCGCGCTAGCGATCGAGGACGAGGAGCTGCCGCCGAGCGAGCTGATCCGGGCGGTCCTGCGGGCCCCGGTCGACCTGCTCTGGAACGGCGGCATCGGCACCGTCGTCAAGGCCTCGTACGAGCGCGACGCCGACGCCGAGGACCGGGCCTCGGACAGCATCCGGGTCGACGCCCGCGACCTCCGCGCGCGGGTCGTGGGGGAGGGCGGGAACCTCGGCTTCACCCAGGCCGCGCGGATCGAGTTCGCCACCGCCGGCGGGGCGATCAACGCCGACTTCATCGACAACTCGGCCGGCGTCGACTCCTCCGACCACGAGGTCAACCTGAAGATCCTGCTCGACAGCGCCGTCCGCCGCGAGCTGCTGAGCGCCGAGGAGCGCAACCGGCTGCTGGCCGACGTCACCGACGAGGTGGTCGAGCACGTGCTGGCCAACAGCTTCGCCCAGGCGCGGGTGCTGACCCAGGAGCAGCGGCGGGCCGGCGACCGGACCCAGGCGGCCGAGGAGCTGATGAGCGCGCTCGAGGAGGAGGGCCAGCTCGACCGGGCGACGCTCGGGCTGCCGACGGCCGACGAGCTGAGCGACCGCCGCGCCGCCGGCCACGGGCTGACCCGGCCCGAGCTGTCGGTGCTGGTGGCGGCGGCCAAGATCAGCACCACCAAGGCGCTGCTCGACTCGCCCTATCCCGACGAGCCGGCGCTGCTCGACGACCTCCGCGGCTACTTCCCGCGGGTCTTCGGCGAGCGCTGCGGCGAGCTGCTCGGCGAGCACCCGCTGCGGCGCGAGCTGGTCGCGACGCTGGCCGCCAACGAGGTCGTCAACACGATGGGGCCGACCTTCGTCGCCCGCCGCGCGGCGGAGTTCGCGATCCCGCCCTCGCGGGTCGTGCGGGCCTACCGGGTGGCGGTGGCGGCGACCGACGCCCGCGGGCTGTGGGACGCCCTCGACGAGCTGGAGGGGGTCGAGCCGGACGTCGCCTGGGGGCTGCGGGCCGAGGTGGTGGCGCTGATCCGGGCCACCAGCCGCTGGCACGTCGCCCACCCGGCGGCCGACCTGGAGGCGACGATCGCCGCCCACCGCGACGGCACCCGGGCGATCCGCGAGCAGCTCGACGCGCTGGTCCCGAGCGATCGCCGCCGCGAGCGGGTCGAGCAGGCGGTCGAGGCGGGCGTGCCGGAGCAGCTGGCGGGGGCGATCGCCGCCGGCCGCGCGCTGCTGCTCTCCCCGCACGTGATCGACGGCGCGCGCGAGATCGAGCGGCCGGTGCTCGACGTGGCGGTGGCGACCCTCTGCACCGAGCGGCTGCTGGGGCTGGAGCCGCTGCAGCAGACGATCGACGGGCTGCCGCTGCCCAACCGGATGGTGCGGTGGGCGACCCAGGCGCTGCGCGACGACCTCTTCGAGGCACGGGCCACGATCGCCCGCAGCGCGCTGCGCGACGACCCGCAGGCCGAGCCGGTGGCGGCGGTCGAGGCGTTCCTCGACGACCGCGCGGCGACGGTCGGCCGGCTGCGCTCCTACCTGCGCGAGCTGACGCCCGAGGTCCGCGGCTCGGCGGCGGGCAGCGCGGTCGCGGCGCCGGTGCTGGCGGTGCGGCAGATCGAGGCGATCGCCGAGGCGCGGCCCGACGGCGCCTGATCAGCCGCCGTCGCCCAGCTCCTTGGCCAGCATCGCCACGCCCTTGCCGCTGGCGCCGACCCGTCGCTCCAGCTCGACGTAGCCGCGGTCGCGGTGGAACGCGAGCGAGACCGGGTTCGGCGGGTCGCTGTCGACCTCGCAGAGCATCCGGCCGCGGGGGCGGGCGATCCGCTCGGCCTCGTCGTAGAGCAGCGTGCCGACGCCACGACGGCGGGCGTCGGCGGCGACCGCGATCCGGTCCAGGTAGAGGAAGCGGTCGTAGCGCTGCGCGAACCAGCGGTAGTGGTCGCTGTCGTAGGCGCTGCCGTCGGGCAGGGCGAGCGCGAAGGCGACCACCGGCGCGTCGTCGGCCGGGCCGTCGACGACCACCAGCGGGGCGCTCGCGAGGCCGGCGATCCAGGCCAGCCGGTCGCCGTCGAGCGGGCTCAGCACGGCGACCGAGTCGGCGTTGAGGGCCAGCACCGTGGGGTGGTCGGCGGCGGTCATCGGGCGCACCCGCAGGGCGCCCTCGGGGCGGGCCACGGCGGTCAGTGGGCGCCGCCGCCGGAGGAGACGGCCGGTGGCCGCGACTCCTCGGCCAGCGAGGTGATCACCAGCGGGCCCTGGGCCGAGGACTCGAGCACGGCCGAGGCCTCCTCCTGCGAGCGGGCGTAGAGCTCGACCAGCAGGTGGACGACGATCCGGTCGTCGTCGTGGGTGTGGAAGCGGACGTGGCTGAAGAACTCCTGCGTGCCCGGGTCGCCGAGGGCGGCGAAGCTGAGCGCGTCGCCCGACTCGGGGCCGGAGCAGGTCTCGACCTCGTCGGCGGGCACGGTGACGGTGCACGACGCGACCCACGGCGTGCCCATCACCAGCCGCTCCCAGCGCTCGTCGTCGGCCACCAGGCGGCCGTCGCGGAAGAGCATGTGCGGCTGGTCGTGCATGCAGTCGAGGCACTGCACGACCGCCTCCTGGTGCTCCTCGACCGCGTGGACGGGGGTGCCGGTGGCGGCGTCGATCCGGTGGATGCCGTCGTAGTGGACGTGCAGCTCGAGCGCGGTCGACCAGCAGCGGTAGCAGCGCATCCACGGCAGCGGCGGGTGGGCGGTGCTCTCCGACATGCCGCAATCGTACGCGCCGGCGGCCGCGCAGCCCGGTCCGCGTCGCCGGCGCCGCCGTTGTGACCCGGGCCCGTCCCCCGGCGACGGCCCGGTCGCTACGCTGCGCCGGTGCGTCGCCGCGTCGTCACCGGACTGCTTGCCCTGCTCGCCGCCGCGATGGTCGTGCTGGCGATCCGCTCGTGGACGACCGACGAGCGCGACCGGGCCCGGGCCGCCGTCGAGCGGTTCGGGGCGGCGGTCGCGGCCAAGGACTACGGGGCGATCTGCCAGGGCCTGCTGGCCAGCCGCCTGAAGCAGAGCCTGGAGTCGGTCGGGCTGCCGTGCGAGGAGGCGCTGCGCCAGGGCCTGGGCAGCGTCCGCCAGCCGCGGCTGACGGTCGACAGCGTGGTCGTGGTCGACGATCGCGCGAGTGCGGCGGTCCATACCGGCGCGGCCGGCCAGCCGGCCTCGCGCGACGTGATCCAGCTGCGCAAGGAGACCGGCGAGTGGCGGATCACCGCGCTCGGCGCGCCCGGTCGCGAGACCGCCGGCGCGGGGACGACCGGCAGCGGCACCACGGCGACGACCACCACCCCGCTGCCGCCCGGCAGCCGGGGCAGCGGCGCGATCGTCCCGCCGGCGCTCGACCCGGACGCGCCGGCGAACGGGGCGGTCACCACCCCGGCCGGCCCGGTCAGCGCCGCCGAGCGGCGCCGGATCGAGCGCCGCAAGGCCCGCCAGCGGCGGCTGGAGCGCGAGGCGCGGCGGGCGCAGGCGAACCGCGGGGAGTAGGGAGGGGGCGCCCGCCCCGCCCCGCCCCGCCCCGCCCCGCCGAGCGTCAGTCCTCGCGGTCGGCGGCGGCCGGCTCGGCGAGGGCCTGCGGCGGGTGCTTGCGGCCGCGGTGGATCGTCTCGAAGACCACCGAGGCGATCGTCAGCACGACGACGCCGATGATCAGCAGGTCGATGTGGCCCTCGATCCAGGTGGCGGTCGACTCGGGCAGGACCGAGGCGGCCAGGTAGCCGATCAGGACCAGGCCGGTGCACCAGGCGACCGCGCCGAGGATCGACCAGATCACGAAGACCCGGCGGTCCATGCTGACGGCGCCGGCGACGACCGCGGCGAAGGTGCGGACGATCGGCACGAAGCGGGCCAGGAAGATCGTCAGCGGGCCGTACTTCTCGAAGAACGCGTGCGAGCGGGTCAGGTGCTCCTTGCGGAACAGCCGTGAGTTCTCGCGGGTGAACAGCGCCGGTCCGGCCCGGTGCCCGATCTCGTAGCCGACCAGGTTGCCGGCGATCGCCGCCAACGGGATCGCCACCAGCATCAGCCACAGCGGATCGCCGTTCGGGCTCAACTTGGCCAGGATGCCGGCGCTGAAGAGCAGCGTGTCGCCGGGGAGGAAGAAGCCGATCAGCAGCCCCGTCTCCGCGAAGACGATGATCAGGATCGCGATCAGGCCGTACTCGTTGAAGATGTGGCGCGGGCTCAGCCAATCCGGCATGAGGGCGAGCGGCGTCGCGAGATCGGCCAGCAGATGCGTCAGCACGCGCGAGAGGGTACCGATGGCGGATGAGCGGAGTCTGAACGCGCCAGGGCGGCGCTCCGCCGCGCCCGATCAGGCGGCGTCGGGGCGGGCGTAGCGCGACCAGATGTCGTTGCACGCCTCGCAGGTGTCCTCGGGGATCACGCCGAGCCGCATCAGCCCGGCGAAGATCGTGCAGCCGACGCAGATCGCGAAGACCGACTCGAGCGTCGCGAAGACCACCATCAGCCCCAGCAGGACGTTGGCGAACGCGGTCCAGCCGAGGGCCAGGCCGCCGATCGCGGCGACGGTGGTGACGACGGCGCCGATCGACTGCGCGAACCGCTTCGGCGGGCCGGGCACCCGCTTCGGCTCGCCCAGCCGCGGGGCGATCACGTTCATCGCCAGCCGCCCGAGCGGGCTGAGGGTCGGGCCGGTCAGCGCGCGGGCGATGAAGCCGTAGGCGATCGGGATCAGCAGCCACTGCCAGCCGGTCGCGAGCGCGAGGATGCTGGCGAGGGCGACCACCCCGGCCACCACCCGTGCCGCCTTCTCGTTGACGGGATTGGGAAAGCTGAAGACCCCGGCCATGGACCGATGGTACGCGATCGTCCGGAAAACCTGATCGGGATTGCGTGTCTAGTTGCGAACGGCGGCGCGCAGGGTCGCCTCGCGGTCGCCGCCGGGGAGCGGGACGATCGCCGGCTCGGTGGCGCCCGCGTCGCGCATCCGGGCGACCGCGGCGGCGACGGCGTCGGGGTCGCCGATCCCGGCCAGCGCGTCGAGCAGCCGGTCGGCGGCGGCGTCGCGACGGGTGGGATCGGCGTCGGGATCGGTGGCGGCGGCGCGCTCCTCGGCCAGGCCGGCGCGGTCGAGCAGGTCGGCGTAGCTGCCCAGCTGGAGGTAGCCGCGCAGGCCCTCGCGGGCGGCGTCGCGGACGCCGTCGGGCTCGCCGCCGGTGGCCCCGCCGACGGCGGCGACGATCGCGAACCCCTCGACCGGCTTGCCGGCGGCCGCGCGCCCGGCCCGGACGGCGGGCACGACGACGTCGCGGACGTAGCCGGGCGGGGCCAGCCACAGAAGGACCCCGTCGGCGACCGCGGCGGCGGCCTCGATCGCGTCGGGGTGGAGGACGCCGGCGTAGAGCGGCAGGTCGGGGGCGGCGGGCAGCCCGCGGAGCCGGAAGCTCGTCCGCCAGCGCTCGCCCGCCGGGGCCTGCTCGCCGTCGAGGATCGCCCGCACGATCCGCAGGTACTCGGGCAGCTCGGCCCGCGGGTCGCCCGGCTCCTGCCCGTGCCAGCGCTCGACGATCGGCCCCGTGCTGGTGCCGAGCCCGAGCCGCGCCCGGCCGCCGGAGACCGCGTGCAGCGTGGCGGCGGTCTGGGCCATCGTCGCCGGCGTGCGGCTGTGGATCGGCACCACGGCGGTCCCGAGCGCGATCCGCTCGCTCCGCTGCGACCAGGCGGCCAGCAGCGTCAGCGACTCGGCGCCGGCGACGTGCTCGACGTAGGCGGCGTCGTAGCCGAGATCCTCGGCCAGCCGCAGGCGGTCGACCGAGCGCGCGAACGAGCGACCGGCGGAGAGGAAGCAGCCGAGGGCCATCGGCCGAGCCTACGGGGACGGATAGCCTGCCGGACGATGCCGGCCCCCCGGACCGCCCGCGCCCGACCACGACCCGGGCTCGTCGACGTCCGTCCACCGCGACCGGCGGCGCTGCTGGGGGCGGCGGCCGCGGTGCCGCTGGGGGCCGCGGTGACGTTGGCCGCGGTGCTGCTGCCGGCAGGCGGACGGGCCGCGTTGGGTGTGGTCCTGGCGGTGATCGGCTTCGGGGCCTGGGCGGTGCGCCAACGGTCGGTGGCCAAGCGGATGGGGGCGCCGCTGATCGCCATGGTCGCAGCGACGGCCGGCGCCGCCGGCCTGACGCTGCTGGCCGCGACCGTGATCGCAGAGCTGCGTCCCGACGGCGGGCCGAGCGAGACCGTGGCCCTGGACGGTCTGCTCGCGATCGTGCCGCCGCTCGCGCTGCTGGGCCTGCTCGTATGGTTGGGCGTCGATCGGCGGTGGCTCGGCGGACGTAAGGACCACACGTTGCCGAAAGCCCACACGATCGCGATCGGGACGCTGCTGGGGCTGGTCGTGGCGGTCGCGATCGGGTGGATCGGCGGCGGCCCGCGCGACGGCACGGATTTCGGGGAGGGTCGCGACGCCTCGCTGATCGCGACCGTCGTCGTGGCGGTCGTGCTCACCGTCGCCGCCGTGCTAGCCACGCTGCGCGGGGGCGGAGGAACGGCGGGTTCGGCCCCGGGTCGATCGAGCGCGTGGTCTGCCGTCGCCGACGTGCTGGCGGTCGCGGCGCTCGTGCTGCTCCTCCTGCTGGGCGTGGGCGACGTGAGCGGCATCGTCGGATCGCTCCACGACCTGGTGCCCGGCGGGGGCTACGGCACGGCCCCGGCGCTGCTGGTGGCCGGGGCAGGCACGGTTGCCAGCGTCAGCGCGGCGGTGCTGCTGGTGGCGCGGTGGCGGAGTGGCGCCGCGGTCCCGCTGGTCGCCGTGGTGACGCTGCTGTTCGTCGCGACCGTGCCGACCTTCCCGGACGATCGCTCTGCCGGGGTCCTGCTGGTCGAGCTGCTGCCGGCCCTGCTGCTGGTGGGCGTTGCGGTCGCGCTGCGGTGGCCACCGGCGGGTGTCCGACGGCGGCTCCCGGGCGGCGTGCGGCCGGCGGGCGCGTGGGCATTGGCGCCGCTGGTGGTCGCGGCCGTGCTCGTCGCCCTCTGGCTGCGCCCGCTCGTCGAGGACGCGGGTCCGCGGGTCGCGCTGCAGACGCTGCTCCTGGTCGTGGTCGCGCTGGTCGCCCTGCGCGCGCCGGGCGGACCGGCGCAGGTGGCGACCATGGCGCTGCTGGCCGCCCTCGTCGTGGCCTGGCCGTGGACCGCCGTCTTCGACCCGGCGCTCGGTGACCTTGGGCAGGACGGGACGACGCAGGCCGAACCGGCCTCCACGCTCGGCGAGCTGTTGGTCGCGGTCGGGCCACTGGTGCTGCTGGCGCCGATCGTCGCCACGCTCGTGCGGCGCGCACGGTCGGGCGTGGTCGACGGGTTGGCCGCAGCGGCCGGCGCTGTTGGGGTCTCCTACGGGCTGATGGCGCTGATCGTCGGGCTACCGCTGACGGCCGCGGACGGGATCGGGACTGGGCTGATCACGATCCAGCCGCTGGTCACGACGTCGTTCGCAGTCGGGCTGGGCCTCGCCGCGTTGGTCGGTCCGGGGCGGGCGGTGCCACGGCTGCAGGTCGCGGCTGCCTCTGCGCTCCTGGTGGCGGCTGCGGCGCTGCTCGGCATCCGCGTCCTGATGGCGTCGGACGAGCCGACCATCGAGGCCGCTCGTACGGGGATCGCAGCCGCCGGCGGACTGGCGTTGCTGGCCGCGACGCTGCTGGCAGCCTCGACCGCCCGTCGGGCGTCGCCGTGGGCGGCCTTCGCCGCGACGGTGGCCACGGCTGCGGGGGCGCTAATGGTTGCGGCGGGGACGGTCGAGACCACCGGTCACGACCTGTTGGCGCCGGGCCCGGTCGATCTGCTCTACGGCGCCGACGTCAGCAGCGGTGTGCTCCAGCACGCCCGCCCCGGCTGGCCGATCCTGCTGGCCGTGCTCGGGGCGATGCTGGTGGCGGTGGCGACGATCCTCGAGCGGTCGCGGCCGGCGCCGGCGGGGGCGGCGGTCCGGGTCAGGCCCGGACGCCGCTAGGCGGCTCAGCCGGCCGGCGCGGGCTCCGGCGCCGGCTCGGGCGTCGGGGCGGGGGCCGGATCCGGGGTCGGCGCGGGCGCCGGCTCGGGGGCGGGCTCGGGCGCGGGCGCCGGCGGCGGGGTGCGGCCGAGCAGGGCGTCGCTGGCGACCTGGATCTTCGCGCTGCCGCTGGCGATCCGCTTCAGGCCCTTGGTGACGTCGGCCTGGAGGGCCTTGTAGAGCTTGGCCGCCGCGGCCTTGGTCTTCGGGAACTTCTTCTTCGGCACCGTCAGGCGCTTGAGGGCGGTCTCGACCGAGGTGTAGCCCACCCGCAGGTCGCGGAGACCGTCGAGCAGCGAGTCCTGCGGCACGCTCGCCGTCGGGGTGTCCGCGTCCTGGTTCTTGAGCTTGCGGCTGTAGTCGGCGATCTGCGTGCGCAGGCTGTGGATGTCCTTGATCGCCGTCTTGACGCCCTTGGTGCCGGCCTTCGGGTTCGACAGCTTCGAGAGCGAGGTCAGGACCTTGGCCTGGGCCGTGTTCAGCCGCTTCTCGTTGGTCTTGACCGTGCTGCGGATGCCGGCATCGGAGGCGACCGCCGGGGTGGCGGCCCCGAGCAGGGCGGCGGTGGAGAGCAGGAGGGGGAGCGCGCGACGACCGATCACGCGCGCCACCGTATCGATTCGCGGCCGCGGGCCGCGCCGCTCAGCGCCGGACCAGCACGTAGACGAGCGCGATCGCGAAGCCGATCTGCCCGAAGCTCAGCGCGGTGCCCAGGTTCGCCGCCCCGGCCAGCTCGGCGATCAGCGTCACGGCGGCGAAGGCGCCGACCACGATCGCCAGGTTCTGCGCGAACGGCCGGCTCTCCGGCAGCCGCGCGTCGCGGTCGTCCAGCCGGCGGACCTCGTTCGCGGGCGGGGCGGGATCGCCGGCGGGGCGCTTGGCGGCGGAGCTCATCGGGGCACCTCGTGGGGATCGCGGTCGAGGCCGGCGGCGCGCTCGAGCTGCTGCACCAGGTTCGGCACCGCCAGATCATCGCGCGTCTCGGCCAGCGCGCGCAGCGCGGCCTGGCGACCGCCGATCGCCCGCAGCCCGCGCTCGCCGTGCTCGGCCCGGAAGTCGTCGATCGCCGTCCGCCGCCGCGCCTCGCGGCGGGTCGCCGCCACGTCGATCCGCTCGCGGTGCCCGTCGAGGACCTCGATCAGCTGGTCGAAGCCGGTCGCCGGCGCCAGCGAGCTGACCGCGACCACCTTCGTCGTGCGGTCGCCGATCGAGCGCAGCGCCGACCGCACGTCGGCCTTCGCCCGGTCGGCGATCCGGCCCAGGTCGGCCTTCGTGATCACCAGCACGTCGGGGATCTCCATGATCCCGCTCTTGATGAACTGGAGCGCGTCGCCGGAGCCCGGCTGCACGATCACCATCACCGTGTCCGCCACGTCGGCGACGTCGGTCTCCGACTGGCCGACCCCGACCGTCTCGACGATCACCACGTCGAAGGCGGCCGACAGCGCCTGCGCCGCCGCCCGCGTCGCCCACGCCAGCCCGCCCAGCCGGTCGCCGGCCGCGGTCGAGCGGATGAAGACCGCCGCGTCGTTCGGGTCGACGTGGATCCGCGCCCGGTCGCCGAGCAGCGATCCGCCGGTCCGGCGGCTCGACGGGTCGACCGCCAGCACCGCCACCGACCGCTCCCGTCGCCGGTAGCTGCGGACCAGCTCGCTGAGCAGCGTCGACTTGCCGGCCCCGGGCGGCCCCGTCACCCCGATCACGTGCCCGGGCGGCTCGTGCCCGAGCCCGGCGGGGGAGAGCGCCTCCAGCAGCCGCGCGGTCTCCGCCTGGGCGTCCGGCGTCCGCGTCTCGACCAGGTTGAGGACGGCGGGCGCCGCCTCCAGGTCGCCGTCGCGCAGGCGCGCGGCCAGCTGCTCTCCGGACGGGGCGGGCATCGGCGCGGATGCTACGCGGGACCGTCCCCGGCGGCGCTCACCCCGGCAGCGGCGGCAGCTCGTCCGGGATCGTCGCGGCCGCGGCGCGGTTCTCGTCGCGGATCGCGGCCCACAGCTCCTCACGGTAGACCGGCAGGCTGCGCGGGGCGTCGATCCCGATCCGGACCGTCTGGCCGTTGACCTCGACGACGCTGACCACCACGTCGTCGCCGATCAGGACCTTCTCCCCGACGCGGCGGCTGATGATCAGCACGCGACGTCCCCACCGGGCGCGACCAGCGGCGCCCGCAGCGCGGCGTCGGGGTGGCGGTTGATCAGCTGCCAGCCGCGGCCGTCGGCGACCACGATCGGGGCCCGCAGGTTGGCGACGAAGTCGGCCAGCCGCTCACCGGCGCGGACCGTCACCCAGGCCTCGGCGGCGGCCGGATCGCCGAGCTCGCGGGGCAGCTCGCCCTCCTCGACCTCGAGCGCGTAGCCGGGGAAGAACCGCTCGGGCCGCGTCAGCGGCAGCGCCACGTCGGGGTCGTCGAGCGACTGCAGCCAGCAGAAGGCGTCGTCGGCGGTCCGCCGCAGCAGCGCCCAGCGGCGGCCGTCGAGCCCGGGCAGGCCGTCGGGGAAGTCGAGCACGTCGGCCTCGGGCACCTCGACGTCGCCGAGGCGGGTGCTGTGGACGGCGATCGGCATGGGCTCAGCGGAGGAAGTCGATCAGCGACAGCTGGACGATGCTCGACCCGGCACGGAGCGCCGCCTGGTAGGCCGCCTGCTGGGTCGCGTAGTCGATCATCGTAGACGCGGCGTCCGCCTCCTCGACCCGCGAGCGCTGGTCGTCGGCGCTCTCGCGCAGCTGCTCCAGCCGCGCCTGGGCGCCGTCGAGCCGGTTGCCGGCCGCGCCGACCTCGGTCCGGACCTGGGTCAGGGAGGCCAGGTGGAGGTCGAGCTGGCGGAGGTCGTGGCCGCGCAGCGCGTCGGCGTCGGCGACGGTGCCGCCGCGGAGGTGGGCGGCGACGTCGCGCAGCGCCGACAGCAGCAGCCCGTCGCCGCCGCCCTCGCCGAGCACGCGGCCGCCGAGGTCGGCGTTGATCGGCAGGTCGACCGCGGGTCCGATCGTGCGGGTGATCGTGCCGTGGTCGCCGGCGTAGGCGTCGCTCGCGCCGACCGCGTAGGGGGCGGTGCCGGTGGCCGCGCCGGCGAACAGCCGGTTGCCGCCGTAGCTGCTGTTGGCCGCGCCCTTGATCGCGTCGATCAGCTGGTCGATCTCGGCCGCCGCCGCGGTCCGCGCGGCCTGGCCGCCGACGTCGTTGCCGGCGCCGACGACCAGCGTCCGCGCCCGCCGCACCGAGTCGGCGATCTCGCCGAGCGCGGCGTCGCTGGCCTGGGTCCAGCCCTGGCCGTCCTGGACGTTGCGCAGGTGCTGGCCGATCTCCGACAGGTCCTGGCGCAGCGTCAGCGCGCGGGCGGTGCCGTAGGGGTCGTCGGAGGGGCGGGTGATCCGCTGCCCGGACGACATCTGCTGGTAGGTGCGGCCGAGCCGCGCGGCCGAGCCGTTGAGGTCGCCGAGGACGCTGCGGTGCAGCATCCCGTTGGTGATCCGTGCGCTCATCGCGGTCGCTCCCGGTCGCTCACAGGCCGACGCGACCCGTGCGGTTGATGATCTGGTCGAGCAGCTCGTCGACGGTGGTCAGGCTGCGGGCGGCGGCCTGGTAGCCGCGCTGGAAGCGGACGAGGTTGGCCATCTCCTCGTCGAGCGAGACGGCCGAGGTCATGTCGCGGCGGTCGAGCAGCGCGTCGGCCAGGCTCTGGACGGTCGCCTCGCGGCGGCGGACGTCGGCGACCTCGGTCCCGAGCCGGCCGACGAGCGCGCCGTAGCGCTGGTCCGACGCCCCGCCGCGGAGCGCCGCGATCGCCGTCGCGACGTCGTTGCCGTCGCCGGCGGTCGCGGTCACGATCGCCGCCAGCGCGCCGCCCTGGCGGGGGTCGACGGCGGCGGCGACCTCGAGCGGCCGGGCGGCCACACCGGGCGCCGGCGGGGCGCCGCCGACGACCAGGAACGGCGGTCCGCCGGCCGCCTGGTGGAGCCCGTTGACCGCCGTCGCCAGCGCGGTGGCGGCGGCGTGGAGGTCGGCCCGGTAGCCGTCGAGGGCGCCGCCGGCGCCGGCCAGGTCGGCGAGCGCGCCGAGCCGGCCGAGGCCGGGCCCGGAGGCGGCGAAGGCCAGCGCCCACGGGCTGCGGGCGTGCTCGCCGGAGACGATCGGGGTCGCGTCGCTGCCCAGGTGGACGTCGATCTGGCCGGCGATCGGCTGGCCGCCGCCGTCGAGCGCCGGCTCGACCCGCACCTGGCCCAGCTGCGCCAGCTGGTCGAGCAGCAGGTCGCGGCGGTCGAGCAGGTCGTTGGGGCTGTCGCCGCGGGCGACGGCCGCGCCGATCGCCTGGTTGAGGCTGGCGATCTCGCGCGCGGCGCCGTCGATCGGGCCGCCGGCGGCGGTCAGCGAGGCGTACTCCTCGGCGGCGTGGGCCTGGAGCGTGGCGAGCTGGGCGTCGAGCGTGCCGAAGGCGTCGGCCAGCGTCCGCGCCTGCTCGACCAGCACCCGCCGCGCCGGCTCCGATCGGGGGTCGTTGGCGACGTCGCCCCAGGCGCTCCAGAAGCGGTTCAGCTGGGCGGCGATCCCGCGCTCGCCCGGCTCGGCGAAGGCCAGCTCGGCCTGCTCCAGCAGCGCCGAGCGGGTGCTGACGTCGCCCAGCCGCGAGGCCTGGGCCCGGTACTGGACGTCGGTGAAGCGGTCGCGCAGCCGCTCGATCCCGCCGACCACGACGCCGCTGCCGAGCTGCACGGTCAGCGTCCGCGGCGAGCTCGACGGCACGCTCAGCGCCGGGGTCGCGAGCAGGTCGGCCCGCTGGCGGCTGTAGCCGGGCGTGGTCTCGTTGGCGATGTTGTGGCCGGTGACCTCGATCGCGCGCTGCTGGGCGAGCAGCCCGCGGAGCGCGGTCTCGAGGCCGTGGAAGGAGGAGACGGGCATTCAGGCGCGGAGGTCGAGGGCGGCGTGGGCGGGAGCGGCGCCGGGACGGGCGCGGGGCGGGGCGTAGGTCGCCTCGGGCGCGGCCCCGCCGAGGTGCAGCAGGTGGTCGAGGAAGGCCAGCTCCTGGCGGACGAGCGCCTGGTTGCAGCCGTGCTCGCGGCGGACCTCGTCGAGGACCGCGGCCAGCGCGGCGCTGCGCTCGCGGGCGGCGTCGGCCTCCTCGGGCGTGGCCAGCGTCGCCAGCCGCTCCAGGGTCACGGCCTGCGGCTCGGCGCCGAGCAGCGCGGCGCCGCGGGCCAGCAGCCGCGCGCGCCGCTCCTCGAGCGTGGCGCGGAAGACGACCTCGGCGTCGAGCTCGGCGGTGCGGGCCAGCAGCGCGTCGACGTCGCGGGCGCGCAGCGCCGCCGATTGGCCGGCGACGGCGGCCCGCAGCCGCTCGGCCGAGCGGTGCTGCTCGTCGAGGTGGACCAGCAGCTCGCGGCCGAGGACGGTGCCGGCGATCCCGGGCACGGTCACGTCGCGCCGCCCGAGGGACGCGGGGGCGGGGACGACGCCGGCGCGGCGGTGGGGGCGATCGTGGCCTGCAGCTCGCGGGCCAGGCCGATCCCGCCGGCGGCGGTGAGGGCGTCGGCGAGCGCGCCCGGCAGCAGGTCGCGGGCGCTGCGGGTGGTGGCGTCGCCCTCCTCGGCGGCGGGGTCGGCGGTCGCGACCATGCTCGTGGCCAGCTGCTCCAGCAGCGTCCGCTCGAAGCCGACCGCGGCGGCGTAGGCGCGACGGTCGTCGGCGCTGCCGTTGCGGACCGCGGCCGGCAGCGTCCGCGGGTCGACCGGCGGCAGGCCGCCGATCGCGGGGACGCTCACCGCTTGACCCCGTTGGCGATCTCCAGCATCTGGTCCTGCATCTGGACGGCGCGGCTGGCCATCGAGAAGGCCCGCTGCGACTCGATCAGGTCGACCATCGCGTCGCCGAGGTCGACGTTCGAGGTCTCGAGGCTGCCCTGCACCAGCCGGGCGCCGGTCGCGCTCCGCAGCGGCCCGGATCCGGCGGTCGCGACGGCCAGGCCGTCGCCGATCGGCTGCAGCTGGCCGGGCGCGGCGACGTCGACCAGCCGCAGCCGGCCCAGGCGGCGACCGTCGTCGGTGCTGACGGTGCCGTCGGGATCGATCCGCAGCCGCTCGGCGGAGGCACCCGCGGGGACGGGACGGACGCCGGCCAGCAGCTCGCCGGTGGCGGTCGTCAGCCGTCCGCGGCCATCGACGGCCAGCGCCCCGCTGCGGACCAGGGCGGTGCCGCCGCCGGGCCGCTCGACCTGCAGGAAGCCGGAGCCGGTGATCGCCACGTCGAGCGCGCGGCCGGTCTCGCGCAGCGCGCCGGCGAGGCTGCTGCGGCCGATCCCGCGGACCGCGGCCCCGGAGCTGACCTCGACTCCGGGGACGCCGTCGCGGACCGGCAGCAGGTCGCGGAAGGCCACCCGCTCGCGCCGGTAGCCGGGGGTGTTGGCGTTGGCGACGTCGCCGGAGACGGCGTCCATGCGCGTCTGCTGGGCCGTCATGCCGGCGGCGGCGGAGTAGAGGCCTTGGAGCACGGGTGGTCCTTCCGGGGGTCGTCGGGCGCGGGCGCCTGGCCCGGGTGATCGGCCGCGGCGGCCGCGACTTGACCCGGGCTCAGCCGCCGCCGGCGTTGCCGACCTGGGTCGCGGCCCGGCCGAGCGTCTCGTCGATCGTGGTGATCGACTTCTGGCCGGCCTCGTAGGCCCGCAGGGCGGCGATCATCTCGACCATCGCCCGCGCCGGATCGACGCCCGATCCCTCGAGCGCGCCCTGCTGCACGCGGCCGTCGGCGGCGCCGGCGGGGCGGCCGGTCCAGAGCCCCTCGCCGGCCTTGCGGGGACCGGCGAGTGCGACGACGGCGATCGCCCGCGGGTCGGCGCGGCCCTCGCCGTCGACCCGCACCGGCGCGCCGCCGGGCCCGAGAACGTCATGGCCGAAGGCGTCGACCAGCGTGCCGCGGGCGGAGGACTGGAACTGGCCGTTGCGGGTGTAGCGGACGCCGTCCGGGGTGCGGACGGCGAAGAAGCCCTCGCCGGCGATCGCGAAGTCGAGCGGCTCGCCGGTCTCGCGCAGCGCCTGCGGCCGCAGGTCGGTGGTGACGGCGTCGGCGTAGGGGCCGTAGCCGACCGGGCCGACCGCCTGGCCGCTGCGGGTGTTCGAGAGCAGCACGTCGCCGAACGACGCCTGGGTCGTGCGGTCGCGCTTGTAGCCGGGGGTGGCCGCGTTGGCGAGGTCCCCGGCGAGCTGATCCTGGCGCACCTGGCCGGCGATCATGCCGGCGGCGGCGACGTAGAGGCCACGGTCCATCGGCCCGGTGATCGGCCGCGGCGGGCGGGACTTGACCGCTCCAGGCCGCGGACGGCCGGCCGATCACGGGAAGGTGACCGTGCCCGCCACCCTGCTCGTCGACCTGGCGGTCGCGCGTGGCCTCGGGGTCGGCGGGACCGCGGTCCCGCCGGTCGGCGCGGTGCTCGGCGCGCGGCTGCTGGAGCGCCACGGCCAGCAGGGCCTGCTGGCGCTCGGCGGACGGACGCTGGTGGCGCGGCTGCCGGACGAGCTGGAGCCGGGGCCGCTGCGGCTGCGGGTGGCCGGGGTCGAGGACGGCCGGCTGCGGCTGGAGCGGATCGAGCTGCCGCCGCCGCTGGCCCCGTCCGCCGGCGAGGCCGCCCGCCGCGGCGATCCGCCGGCCGCCGCCCGTCGCCGCCGCGCCGGCGATCGGCCGACTGCCGACCGCCGCGGCGTGGTCGTCCGCCACCACTCGCCGGCGCTCGGCCTGGTGGTCGTCCGGCTCGACCTGACGCCGGAGCGGATCGCCGCCGCCGTGACCGCGGCGAGCGCCGTCGCCCCCGACCTGCGGGCCGCCGGCGACGAGCTGCGGCGGGCGCTGGAGCAGGCCGCCGGCCGGCCCGCGCGGGTGACCGTCCAGGCGCTGCCGCGGACGGTCGAGGCCCGTGCCTGAGCGCGACCCCGACGAGCCGCTGCGGCGGGCGGCGGCGGCCGTCGCGGCCTGGGCCGACGCGGTCGCCGCGCGGGTCGCGGTGGACGAACGGACGAGCGGACGGAAACCCCGTCCCGCTGGGGATGCGTCCACCGTCCACCGGGCGATCGGCGGCCCCGACGGCGACGGTTCGCCGGCCGGGGGTCAAGTTCCGGGGACCGCTGCCGATCATGGGACCAGCAACGACCGCCCCGCCGGGGCCCGGAGCACCCGCCATGACCAGTGACGCACGAACGATCGGTTCCATCGCCCCGGCGACGCCCGCCGCGGCGGCCCGTCCGCTGACGGGCCCGGCCGCCGAGGGCGCCGCGCGGCCGGCGCCGGCGGCCGTCCCGCGGGCCGCCGCCGACGACGAGCTGGTCGGCGCCGTCCCGCCGCCCGACGTCCTGGCCGAGGTCGAGGCCGCGGCCGCCGCGGCCGACGCGCTGGCCGAGCAGGGGCTGGAGCTGCGCTACGACGTCCGCGACGCCCACCGCGTGCGGATCGAGCTGGTCGACGGCGAGGGCCAGGTCGTGCGCCGGATCCCGCCCGGCGAGGCGCTCGACCCGGAGGCGCTGGCCGAGCGGCCCGCGGCCGACCCGGCCGCCGACGAGCGGGGTGGTACGGCATGGGGCTGAGCCTCGGCGGTCTCGCGTCGGGTCTCGACTCGGCCGCGCTGATCGCGAACCTGATGGCGCTGGAGCGGCAGCCGCGGACCCGGCTGCTGGCCAGCCAGACGGCCGAGAAGGCCAACCGCGACGCGCTCCAGAAGGCCGTCGACGTCCTGCGAACGCTGCAGGAGCGGACCAAGGCGCTGACCGATCCCGGCCTCTTCGGCGCCAAGCAGACCGTCGAGGTGACCGATCCGGCCGCGGCGACGGCGACGATCAGCGGCGGCGCGGCGGCGGGCGGCTTCACGCTCGAGGTCGTCGGCCTGGCCCGCGCGGCCGGCGCCTCCTACGCCTACGCGGCCCCCGCGGCCGCCACCACGCTGACCGTCTCCGGCGGCGGCTGGAACGACCAGATCGAGGTCGCCGCCGGCACCTCGGCCCGCGACCTGGCGACCCGGATCAACGGCGACGCCGGACTCCACGTGGTGGCGTCGGTGACGACCGTCGCCGGCGTCGAGCGGCTGCACCTGGCCAACCGCGCGACCGGCGCCGCGGGCGCGATCTCCGCCACCGCCAGCGCCGCCGGCGTCCTCTCCGACGAGGCGCTGACCGCCGGCCGCGACGCGGTCGTCCGGATCGACGGCGTCGAGCGGACCTCGGCCACCAACGTCCTCGACGACGCGATCCCCGGCGTCGAGCTGCGGCTGCGCGGGGTCACCGCCGCCGCGACCACCGTCACCGTCTCGGTCCCCGGCGTCGACGGCGACGGGGTCCAGAAGGCGGTCGAGGCGTTCGTCAGCGCCTACAACGCCGCTGGCGACACGCTCCGTGCGCTGACCGCCGTCGACAAGAACAGCCGCGGCCAGCTCGGCGGCGACGCCACCCTGATCGCCGCGGTCGGCCAGCTGCGCGACGCGCTCTACGGGGCCGGCGGCGCGACGCTGCCGCTGACGGCGCTCGGCCTGACCACCGGCGCCCCGTCGGGGACGGCGACCTTCTCCCGCGACGCGGTCCTCGGCAAGCTCCAGCTCGACCCGGCCGTGCTGCGGTCGGCGCTGACCGCCGACCCGGCCGAGGCCCGCGAGCTGCTCGGCGGCAGCGGCTCGGTCCTGCGCGAGCTCGACCGGGTGATCACCGCCTACGCCTCGACCAGCGGCGTGCTCGGCGACCGGATCTCGCGCACCAGCGCCCAGATCAGCGACCTCGGCCGGCGGATGGACGATCTCGACAGCCGGCTGGCCGCCCGCGAGGCGAGCCTCAAGGCCCAGTTCGCGCGACTCGAGGCGACGATCTCCAAGTACCAGGACCAGGGCACGTGGCTGAGCGGGCAGATCGCCCAGCTCGGGTCGCGGTCGGCGTAGGAGCGGGGGCGTTCCCGACGTGACCTACGCCGCTCCCCAGGCCTATCGCCAGAACGCCGTCCTGACCGCCTCGCCGGTCGAGCTGGTGGTGATGCTCTACGACGGCGCCGCCCGCTTCCTGCGCCAGGCTGGCGCCGCCCTCGACGCCGGCGACCTGGCCCAGGCGAACGCCCGCATGCAGCGCGCCGAGGCGATCGTCTCCGAGCTGCTGGTGACCCTCGACCGCGAGCGCGGCGGCGAGGTCGCCGACCGGCTGGCGGCGATCTACCTCTTCTGGCGGCGCGAGCTCGACGCCGTCCGCCGGACCCGCGACGGCGCCCGGCTGGCCCCGATCGTCCGCCAGCTCGGCGAGCTGCGCGCGGCCTTCGCCCAGGTCGACCGGTGACCGGCCCCGCCGCCTACGAGCGGCTGGCGGAGCTGGCCGAGGCCGAGCGCGACGCCGCGGCCGCCGGCGACCTGGAGACCGCCGCCGCGCTGCTCGCCCGCCGGACCGCGCTGGCGGCGACGCTGCCGGCCGTCCCACCGGCCGACGCGGCCGACGCGCTGCGCCGGGCGGCCGAGGCCCATGCGGCCGCGGCGACGCTGCTCGACGAGGCCCGCACCGCGCTCGGCCTGGCGCTCGACCACGCCGCCCGCGGCCGCCGCACCGCCCGCGGCTACGGGGCCGGCGCGGGCGCCGGGCGGCGGCTCGACCGCAGCGCCTGAGCGGCCGCGCCGATCGCCCTCAAGGAACCGCGGCCGCGGCCGATCAACCGGGACGTCCCAGGGACGGGGCTCGGCAGGTCCACGGACGGACCATCGCCCTCGACGACCCTTGCCGTGAGCCTCATCGACCCGACGCAGCAGGCGCTGGAAGGCGCCATCCAGGGAGCGGCCCTGCGCCAGCAGGCGCTGGCCGGCAACCTGGCCAACGTCAACACGCCCGGCTACCAGCGCCGCGACGTCGACTTCCACGCCGCCCTGCGGACGGCGGTCGAGCGCGGCCGGCCGCCGGCCTTCGCGACCGCCACCGAGACCGGCGTCGTCCGCGCCGACGGCGGCGGGGTCGACGTCGACCGCGAGTCGGCCGAGCTGGCCAAGAACGCGCTCGAGCAGCAGGCGCTGGTCTCGGTCGCCCGGGTCCGGATCGAGGTCCTGGTTCACGCGATGGGGGCGGGGGCGGCCTGATGGGGCTCTTCGGCGCGATCGACGTCAGCGCCTCGGCGCTGACCGCGGAGCGGCTGCGGCTCGACGTCACGGCCGAGAACCTGGCCAACGCCCAGACCACCCGGACCGCGGCCGGCGGGCCCTACCAGCGCAAGACCGTCGTCCTGCGCGAGGCGGCCGGCGGCGGCTTCGGCGCGGTCCTCGACCGCGCGATCGAGCGCGGTGCCGCGCCCGCCGGGGTCGAGGTGGCGGGGATCGTCGCCCATCCCGGCGCGCCGCGGCTGGTCCACGACCCCGGCCACCCGGACGCCGACGCCAACGGCTACGTGGCGATGCCGAACGTCGATCCGGTCGCCGAGATGGTCGACCTGATCGCCGCCTCGCGCGGCTACGAGGCCAACGTGACCGCGATCCAGAGCGCCAAGCAGATGTTCACCCGCACCCTCGAGCTGCTGCGATGACGATCGCCCCGATCGACCCGAGCATGGTGCTCGGGCCCCAGGCGGCGATCGCCGCCCCGGCCGCCCCGGCCCCCGACGGCCGCGGCTTCGGCGACCTGCTCTCGCGCGCGATCGGCGGGCTGGAACGGACCCAGGCCGAGGCCTCGGAGGGCGCGATGGCGCTGGCCACCGGCACCGCGACCGACGTCGAGTCGGTGGTGATGGCGGCCGAGCGGGCGAAGCTCTCGATGCAGCTGGCGTCGACCCTGCGGACCCGCGGGGTCGAGGCGCTGAACGAGCTCCTGCGGACCCAGGTCTGACCCGCCCGTGCCGCTCCCGAAGCTGCTCGCGAACCTGTCGACCCGCGGCCGGCTGGCCGTCGGCGGCGCCGTGCTCGGCGTCGTGGTGGTGGCGCTGCTGCTGCTCTCGCTGGCCTCCCGCCCCAGCTGGGCGACGCTGGTGACCGCGCTCGACCCGGCCCAGACCGGCAAGCTGACCGCCGCCCTCGACGAGCGCGGGGTCCGCTACGAGATCCGCAACAACGGCACCGCGCTGGCCGTCGACAAGCGCGACGTCGCCCAGGCCCGGATCGCCGTGGCCGAGAACGGCGGCGTCACGGGCGGCACCCAGCAGGGCTTCGAGCTGTTCGACAGCCAGAAGCTCGGCTCCAGCCAGATGCAGCAGCAGGTCACCTACCAGCGGGCGCTGGAGGGCGAGCTGGGCCGCACGATCGAGCAGATCGACGGGGTCGGCGGGGCGACCGTCCAGCTGGTGCTGCCCGACGCCAACGACCGGCTGCTGAGCGAGGACGCGCCGAAGCCGACCGCGGCGGTGCTGCTCTCCGGCACCAGCGACCCCGACCCGGCGGCGGTCCGCGGGATCGCGCGGCTGGTGGCCTCGAGCGTCAAGGCGCTGAAGCCGGCCGACGTCGCGATCACCGACGGCGGCGGACGGCTGCTGTGGCCGACCGCCGGCGGCGAGGACGGCGGCGGCGGGAGCGGGGGTGCGGCGACCGCCAAGCAGCTCGCCGCCCAGCGCTACCAGCGGCAGATGGAGTCGAGCCTGACCAGCGTCCTGGCCCAGACCGTCGGCCCCGACAAGGCGCGGGTGCGGGTCAGCGCCGACGTCGACGCCGACGAGGCGACCCAGGAGCAGCTGCGCTACGGCCGCCGGCGGGTGCCGCTGAAGGAGAAGACCGACGACGAGCAGATGGAGGGCGGGGCGACCGCCGGTGGCGCCAGCGGGGCGGCGGCCAACGTGCCCGGCTACGCGGCGACCGGCAACGCCGGCGGCGGCGACTCGCGCTACCGCCACCGCTCGGGCGAGCGCGAGTTCGGCGTCGACAAGACCGTCACCCGCCGCAAGCTGGCCGCCGGCGGCGTCCGCAAGCAGAGCGTCTCGGTGCTGGTCAGCGACGCGGTGCCGGCTGCCCAGGTGCCGGCGATCCGCGATGCGGTCGCGGCCGCCGCCGGGATCGACCGCGCCCGCGGCGACCAGCTGGTCGTCTCGCGGCTGCCGTTCGCCAAGCCGCCCGCGCCGCCGGCCGGGGCGACCCTGCCCGGCGGGATCCTCTCGTGGGTCAAGTGGCTGGTGCTGGCGCTCGGCACGATCGCCTTCCTGGTCCTCGTCGCCCGCCACCTGCGTCGCCGCGAGCGCGAGGCGCTGGCCGCGCCGGGCTGGCTGCAGGAGCTGGACGGGCCGCGGCCGCTGCGCGACTTCGTGCCCGAGCCGACCGTCGTGACCCCGGTCGCCGAGGCGACGGCGTTCGAGGAGCCGCCGGCGCTGGTCGCCTCGGGCGCCCGCCGCCAGATCGAGGAGCTGGCCGAGCGCGAGCCGGCGCGGGTGGCGCAGCAGGTCCGGCACTGGCTGGCGGAGGAGTGACGTGAGCGAGGTCGTCCACCAGCAGCGGGTCGTCGAGGACGATCCCTGGGCCTTCGACGACGAGCTGGCCGAGCCGGCGCCGCCGCCCCCGCCGCCGCCGCTGGCGATCCCCGGCCGGCGGAAGGCCGCGATCCTGCTCGTGTCGCTCGGAGCGGAGCGCGCCGCCGACGTCTTCAAGCACCTGCGCGAGGACGAGATCGAGGCGCTGTCGCTGGAGATGGCCAAGCTCGGCCAGGTGCCGCCGGAGCACGTCGACGGCGTCTTCGACGAGGCGGCGGCGCTGGCGGTCGCGCTCCAGTCCTACGCCGAGGGCGGGGTCGACTACGCCCGCGACGTGCTGGAGCGGTCGCTGGGCGCCGAGCGGGCGGAGGAGATCATCGGCCGGCTGGCGTCGGTGATCGAGATGCGGCCGTTCGAGTTCCTGCGCCGGACGCCGCCCGATCAGGTGGTGGCGTTCCTGCGCGCCGAGTCGCCGCAGACCCAGGCGCTGGTGATCGCCAACCTCCACACCCGCCTGGCCGCCCAGGTGCTGGCCGCGCTGGAGCCGCACGAGCAGGCCGACATCGCCTGGCGGGTGGCGACGATGAGCGAGACCAGCCCGGCGGTCGTGCGGCGGATCGAGAGCGTCGTCCGCGGCAAGCTGGCGAGCGTCGGATCGCAGGACCCGACCGCGGCCGGCGGCGTCCAGTCGCTGGCCGAGATCCTCAACCACAGCGACCGCCCGACCGAGCGCAACGTGCTCGAGCGGCTGGCCGAGACCGACGCCGCGCTGGCCGACGAGGTCCGGCGGCTGCTGTTCGTCTTCGAGGACCTGGCCGGGCTCGACGACCGCTCGATCCAGCTGGTCCTGCGTGAGGTCGAGCAGCGCGACCTGGCGCTGGCCCTGCGCGGGGTCGACGACGCGGTCCACGAGCGGATCCTGGCCAACCTCTCGCAGCGCGGCGCCCAGCTGCTGCGCGAGGAGATGGAGTTCCAGCCGCCGCAGCTGAAGCGGGTGGTCGAGGAGTCCCAGGGCCGGATCGTCGCCGTCGTGCGGCGGCTGGAGGACGCGGGCGCGCTGGTGATCGGCCGCGGCGACGCCGACGACGTGGTCTGAGATGGCGACCACCGACCCGACCGAGTTCGCCTTCCCGGCGCTCGCCCCGCCGCCGCCCGCGCCGACCGCCCGCGAGCTCTCCGACCAGCTGGCCGCCGCCCACGACGAGGCCGAGCGGATCCGCGCCGCCGCCCACGAGGCCGGCTGGGTGGCCGGCCACGCCGAGGGCCGGGCCGCCGCCCGCGCCGCGCTGGCCCCGGCGGCCGAGGCGCTGGCCGAGGCCCTGCGGACGGTCCAGGACCAGGGCCGGACGCTGGCCGAGGCGCTGGAGCGGGACGCGATCGAGCTGGCGCTGCTGCTGGCCGAGAAGGTGGTGGCGGCGGCGGTCGACGCGGCGCCCGGGCGGGTGCTGGACGTCGTCCGCGGGGCGCTGCGGGGGCTGGTCGACCGGCGGCGGGTGACCGTCCTGGTCCACCCCGACGACCTCGAGCTGGTGCGGGGCGCGGTCGCGTCGCTGGCCGCCGAGCTGGGCGGGATCGAGCACCTCGACGTGCAGGCCGAGCGCCGGGTCGGCCGCGGCGGCGCGCTGCTGCGGACGGCCGAGGGCGAGGTCGACGCGCGGCTGGAGGAGCGGCTGGCGCGGGCGGCGGCGGTCGTCCGCGAGCAGCGGGGCGCGGCGTGAGCCCGGGGCCGGAGGCGGTGGTCGGCGGGCGCTTGGCCGGTCCGGCGCGGGCGCTGCGCGACGCCGACCTGACCCGCTACCGCGGCCGCGTCCGCGACGTGATCGGGCTGGTGGTCGAGGCGACCGGGCTGCGGGCCGAGGTCGGCGAGCTGTGCACGCTCCAGACCGGTCGCGCGCGGCCGCCGGTGCCGGCCGAGGTGGTCGGCTTCCGCGACGGCCGCACGCTGCTGATGCCGCTCGGCGAGCTGACCGGGGTGGCCCCGGGGACGGCGGTGACGGCGACCGGCGAGCGGTTCCGGGTCGCGACCGGCGAGGCGCTGCTGGGGCGGGTGCTCGACGGGCTCGGGGCGCCGCTCGACGGCGGGCCGCCGCCGGACGGCCCGCGGCGGCCGACCGAGGCGCCGCCGCCCGATCCGCTCTCGCGGCCGCGGATCGACCAGCGGATCGGGCTCGGGGTGCGGGCGCTCGACGCCTTCGTGCCCTGCGGTCGCGGCCAGCGGCTGGGGATCTTCGCCGGCTCCGGGGTCGGCAAGTCGTCGCTGCTGGGGATGATCGCCCGCGCGACGACGGCCGAGGTCAACGTGATCGCGCTGGTCGGCGAGCGCGGCCGCGAGGTGCGGGAGTTCGTCGAGCGCGACCTCGGCGACGCGCTGGCGCGGTCGGTGGTGGTCGTGGCGACCAGCGACCAGCCGGCGCTGGTCCGGATCCGGGCGGCCTACACCGCGACCGCGATCGCCGAGCAGTTCCGCGACGGCGGCGCCGACGTGCTGCTGATGATGGATTCGGTGACGCGCTTCGCGATGGCCCAGCGCGAGGTCGGGCTGGCGATCGGCGAGCCGCCGGCCACCCGCGGCTACACCCCGAGCGTCTTCGCCCAGCTGCCGCGGCTGCTGGAGCGGGCCGGGACCGCGGCGACCGGCTCGATCACCGGCCTCTACACGGTGCTGGTCGACGGCGACGACCTCAACGAGCCGATCGCCGACGCGGTCCGCTCGATCCTCGACGGCCACGTGGTGCTGAGCCGGGCGCTGGCCCACCGCGACCACTACCCGGCGGTCGACGTGCTGCAGAGCGTCTCGCGGCTGGTCGGCGAGCTGACGGGGCCCGAGCAGCGGGCGGCGGCGGGCGCGCTGCGGACGCTGCTGGCCGACCACCGCGAGCGCGAGGACCTGATCGCGATCGGCGCCTACGAGCCGGGCAGCGATCCCCGAACCGATGCGGCGATCGCGATGCGCGAGCCGATCGAGCGGCTGCTGCGGCAACCGGCCGAGGAGCGCTCGACGGCCGAGGAGGCTGACGCGGCGGTCCGCGACCTGGCGGCGCGGGCGGGAGCGCTGGTGGCGGGCGAGTCGGATGGTGCGGACGCGGTCGGGGCGGCGGCGTGAGATCGCGGTCGTACAGCCGTCCAGCGGCGCTGGATCGCGGTCGCCGGCGGCCGATCACGCGGGGCGTGACGTCCGGCTTCCGCTTCCGCCTCGAACCGGTCCGGCGCCTGCGCGCCAGTCGGGAGGACGAGGCCCAGCGGGCGCTCGCCGCCGCGCTGCGGGACGAGCAGCAGGCGCGACGGACCGTGGCCGACGCCGAGCGGCGGGCGGCGGGCGCGCTGCGCGACCAGGCGCGGGCGTGGACGGGGCCGCTGAGCGGCGACGACCTGCGGGCGCGGGCACGGTGGAGCGAGCGGACGGCCGCCGGCCGCGACGCGGCGCGGCTGGAGCTGGACCGCCGGCGGACGGCGACCGACGCCCGCCGGGGGCTGCTGGCGGCGGCCAGCCGCGACCGTCAACTGCTCGACCGGCTGCACGACCGGCGGGCGGCGGAGCACCAGGAGGCGGCCGCGCGCGACGAGCAGCGGCAGGCCGACGAGCAGGCGCTGACCCTGCACCGGCGACGGGCGGCGGCGTGAGCGTCGCCGCGATCGCCGGCCGGGTGGCCGAGCTGCAGGCGCTGCTCCAGCAGGCGACGGGGGTCGTGGCGCCGCCGGCGACGGCGGGACCGGGAGCGGCGACGGCGGCCGGGAGCTTCGCCGCCGAGCTGGCCAACGCCCAGGCGACGGCGCCCGGGGCAGGGGTGACGGCGGCGTCGGGGTCGGGGTCGGGAGCGGACGGCGGCCCCTACGCGGCGATGATCCGCGAGGCGGCGACCCGCCACGGGATCGACCCGCAGGTCTTCACGAACCTGGTGCGGCAGGAGTCCGGCTTCGACCCCCGGGCCGGCAGTGCCGCGGGAGCGCAGGGCCTGTGCCAGCTGATGCCCGCGACGGCGGCGAGCCTGGGGGTGCGGGATCCCCTCGATCCGGCCCAGTCGCTCGACGGTGGAGCGCGCTACCTGCGCCAGCAGCTCGACCGCTTCGGCGGCGACTACGTCAAAGCCCTGGCCGCCTACAACGCCGGACCGGGGGCGGTCGCGCGCTACGGCGGCGTGCCGCCCTACGCCGAGACCCAGCACTACGTCCAGGCGATCCTCGGCCGCGGCGGGAGCCCCGCGTGAGCGCCCTGCGGGTGCCCGCGACCCCGCCCGCGCCACGCCCGCGACCGGCCGACGCCCCGTCGCCCGCGCGCGGCGACGGCGGCGGGGGGCTGGGGGCGTGGATCGACGGGGTGCTGGAGGAGCGGGCGGGGCGTTCGGGGGCGCTGGACCGGGGGGATGGGGAGGGGCGGCGCGATCTCTCGCGAGCTTCCGGGGCCTCGCGGCGTCTGGGGGGCGAGGGCGAGGCGGGCGGCGACGGGCCGGACCCGGGGAGCGGCGCGCCGCCTGCCGCTCCGGTCGGCGCGTTGACGGCGCACGGGTCGGGAGCGGACCTTGCGGCATCGGTCGCCGGCTCGGAGGCCGGCGACCGCCTGCCCGGTGGCGCGGGAGCCACCGCGCCGACGGCGGCGTCCGGCGGAGCGGCCCCCGGGACCGCCACGAACTCCTCCGGGGCGGGCGCGACGACCGGCGCCGGCGGCCCGGTCACGCCGGCCCCGTCCGCGGGCGCGGCCGGGACCGCGTTGGCGGGATCGGGCGGCGCATGGCCCGCGGGGGCGACCGCTGCTGGTCCCGCGAGCGTGCCGACGGTGCCCGGCTCGACGGGGACGGCTTCGACGGCGATCGGGCCCGCCGGCGGCGAGCCCGGACGAGCGACGGCGGTCGACGCCACGCTTCCGCCGGCCGGCGGACCGGCCGCCGGGGCCGTCGCCCGTGCCGCTGCGAACGACGTCGCGGCCGGGATGGCCGCCTCGCCGACGGGCGCCGCCTCGTCGGCCCCCGGGACGGCCTCGTCGGCCGGGGGCACGGCGTCGTCGGCCGGCGCCTCGGCCGGGACGACCGCGTCGTCGGCCGCCCCCTCGGCCACCGCTGCCGCGTCGGCGGCGGGTGCCTCGTCGGCCGCTGGGCCCGCGTCCTCGGGCGCCGCCGCTTCGGGCTCCGGCACCACTTCGTCGGGGTCCGGCTCGTCGACCGCGGGCACCGCACCATCGGCCGGCGCCCCGGCGACCGCGGGCGCTTCGACCCTGGCGGCCGGCTCGTCGACGTCCGCGACCGCGTCCGCCTCCGGCCTCGCCTCGCCGTTCCCCGGCGCGGCCGTCGACTCCGGCCCCGCGACCGGCGACCCGACGACCCCGACCTCGCCTGCCGGCCCGCCGACCGCCGCGGGGGCCACCGCCGACCCCGCCACGACCGCCACCCCGTCGCCCCCGCTCGCGACCAGCGCGACGACCACCGCGTCCGCCGGTCCGACCGGCCCCACCACCTCCGCCGGCCCGACCGGCCCCACCGGCCCCGTCGTGCCGACCGTCGCCGTCGCCCTCCAGCTTCTCGCCGGCCGCCGGGCGACGCTCGCCCAGCTGCACCTGCGGCCGGCCGCGCTCGGCGGGGTCGAGGTGCGGCTGCGGCACGGCGCCCAGGGCCTGGAGGCGACCGTGCTGGCCGACAGCCCCGACGCCGCCCGCGCGCTCCAGCAGGCCAGCGGCGAGCTGCGTCGCCAGCTCGAGGCCCAGGGACTGCACGTCGCCCGGCTCGACGTCGGCGCCGCCGCGCCCGGCGGCAGCGGCCCCGACTCCGGTCCCCGCAACCGCGCGTCCGGCCGCGACCGCGACCACGCCCGCCCCGCCGGCCCCACGGCCCACGCCACCCCGACCACGACCACCGACCCCGACTTCGACCCCCGACCGCGCCTGACGCTGCCGCTGCCCGGCGGCGCCCGCGTCGACGTCCTCGCCTGAGGAGCCCCGCCGCATGACCTCGATCCCACCCGCCGCCAGCACCGTCGGCGCCACGACCACCGCCACCACCAACGCGGCGACCAAGCCCAAGGGCGACGGCCTCGGCAAGGACGCGTTCCTGAAGCTGATGGTCACCCAGCTCCGTCGCCAGGACCCGATGAACCCGGTCGACGACTCCGCCTTCCTGGCCCAGACCGCTCAGTTCTCGACCCTCGAGCAGATCAGCAACGTCGCCGACCTGGCCGCGCTGCAGCTGAACGCCCAGGCCTCGTCGCAGGCGCTCGCGCTGGTCGGCCGCACCGCCACCTACACCGCCGCCGACGGCAGCGTCCGCAGCGGCGTCGTCGAGCGCGTGACCTTCGAGGACGGCGCGCCGCGCCTGACCATCGGCGGCGTCGCGGGCGTCTCGCCCGGCGCCGTCACCGCGGTCGGCGATCCGCCCGCCACGACGCCCACCGCCACCACCACCGACTCCGACCCCGAGGGAGGGATCCGATGATCCGCGGGATGTACAGCTCGATCAGCGGGCTGAAGGCGCATCAGACGATGCTCGACGTGACCGCCAACAACCTGGCGAACGTCAACACCGTCGGCTACAAGGCCGCGCGCACGACCTTCGCCGACTCGCTCTCGCAGCAGGTCCGCGGCGCGTCGGGCGGCACCGCCGACACCGGCGGCACCAACGCCACCCAGGTCGGTCTCGGCGTCAAGGTCGGCTCGATCGACAACCTCACCGGCGGCAGCTCGCCGCAGATGACCGGCAACCCGCTCGACGTCGCGATCCAGGGGGAGGGCTGGTTCACCGTCGCCCGCGGCACCCCCGGCGGCCCGGCTCCCGCCGCCGGCACCTGGGAGTACACCCGCGCCGGCGCCCTCACCGTCACCGAGCAGGGCCACCTCGTCACCCAGGACGGCCTCTACGTGATGGCCTACCCGCCCGCCGCCGGCGGCGGTCCCGACAGCGCCGCCGCGCCCAGCTATCTGACCCTGCCGGCCGGCGCCTCCGACGTCGCGATCGGCGCCGACGGTGCCGTCTCCTACGTCGACCACTCCGGCGGTCCGCTCGACGGCACCCGCCAGACCGCCGGCTACCTGACCATCAGCCGCTTCGCCAACCAGGCCGGCCTGGAGCGCGGCGGCAGCAGCCGCTGGGTCGCGACCGCCAACTCCGGCGCCCCGATCGCCGGCACCCCCGGCACCACCGGCAACGGCCCGCTGATGGCCGGCGCGCTGGAGATGAGCAACGTCGACTTGGCCAGCGAGTTCACGACGATGATCTCCGCCCAGCGCGGCTTCCAGGCCAACTCGCGGGTGATCACCGTCGCCGACGAGATGCTCCAGGACGTCGTCAACATGAAGCGCTGAGCGCGTCCGCCGCCGGCGCCCGCCCGTGATCCGCCTTCACCGGCTCGCCCGCGAGCCCGAGCCGTTCCTCCTCAACCCGGACCTGATCCAGGTGGTCGAGGCACGCCCCGACACCACGATCACCCTCACGACCGGCGCCCACCTGCCGGTCGTCGAGTCGCCCGAGCAGGTGCGCGACGCGGTCGCCCGCTGGCGCAGCGGGCTGCTGGCCGCCGCGCTCCACGGCGCCCCGCGGCCGCGGGCCCTCGCCGGCGGCCGGACTGAAGAACCGCGGCCGGCGGCCGATCACCGGGAGCGATGAAGGCCTCCACCGGCATCGGGATCGCGATCGCGGTCGTGGCGATCCTCGGCGGCGCGACCGTCGAGGGCACCTCGCTCGGCACGCTGATCAACGTGCCCGCGATCGTGATCGTCCTCGGCGGCACGCTCGGGGCGACGATCGCCGCCGTCGGCCTGGAGCCGGTGCGGGCGATGCCGGCGCTGCTGCGGCGGGCCGTCCGCGCCACCGCCAGCGACCGCGCCGGCCGCGCCGCCGAGCTGGTCGGCTACGCCGAGCGCGCTCGCCGCGAGGGCCTGCTCTCGCTGGAGGAGGAGGTCGGCCGGATCGAGGACCGCTACTGCCGCAAGGGCATGCAGCTGGTCGTCGACGGCACCGAGCCGGCGACGCTGCGGGCGGTGCTCGAGGCCGAGACCGACGCGATGGCCGGCCGCCACGAGGTCGGCGCCGGCGCCTTCGAGAAGGCCGGCGGCTTCGCCCCGACGATCGGGATCATGGGCGCCGTCCTCGGCCTGATGCACGCGCTCGGCTACCTCGACAGCCCGGGGATGCTGGGGACGGCGATCGCCAGCGCCTTCGTCGCCACCCTGCTCGGGGTCGGGCTGGCCAACGTCCTGCTGCTGCCGGTCGGCAACCGCCTGCAGGCGCTCTCGCTCGACGAGCAGGAGCTGCAGGAGATGACGATGGAGGGCGTGCTGGCGATCCAGGCCGGCGAGAACCCGCGGATCCTGGCCGAGCGGCTGGAGGCGTACGTCCCGCCCGGCCTCCGCGACGGGGCCGGCGACGACGGCGACGAGCCGCCGGTCTCGCTCTCCGACGAGCGTCGCCGGCGCGCCGCATGAGCCGCCGGCGGGCCCGGGCCCGGGCCGGCGGCGGTCACGGCGGCGGGGGCAGCGAGCGCTGGCTCCTGACCTACGCCGACATGATCACGCTGCTGATGGCGCTCTTCATCGTGATGTTCGCCGTCTCCGTCGTCGACCAGCGCAAGTTCGACGAGGTCTCGCGCTCGCTGCGGGAGGCGTTCTCCGGCAAGCTGCTGACCGGGGCCGGGTCGATCAGGCCCGAGCCGAGCGCCGCGGGCGAGGCCGAGCGGGCCCCGGTCGAGGCGGTCGCCGCGATCGCCCCGCTGGCGCCCGAGGTGGTGCCGGCCGAGCGGCTGCCGCCGGCCCGCCGGGCCGCGGCCGCCGCCCGCCGCGAGGAGCAGGAGCTGCGGGCCCTCAAGCGCCGGATCGACGCCTGGATCGCCCGCCGCGGCCTCGGCGCCCGGGTCCGGACCGCGGTCGACCGCCGCGGGCTGGTGATCCGGGTCCTGACCGACGACGTCCTCTTCCGCTCCGGCGACGCCGCGCTGCGGCCCGCCGGCCGCGCGCTGCTGGCCGACGTCGGCCGGCTGCTGCAGCTCGACCGCCGCCACCCGATCGCCGTCGACGGCCACACCGACAGCGTCCCGATCGGCACCGACCGCTACCCCAGCAACTGGGAGCTGTCCGGAGCCCGGGCGTCGAGCGTCGTCCGCGTCCTGGCCGCCGGCGCCGCGCTCGACCCGGCCCGCTTCTCGGCCACCGGCTACGGCGCCGAGCGCCCCCGTTCCTCCAACGCGACCACGGTCGGCCGCCGCGCCAACCGCCGGGTCGAGATCGCCCTCCTGCGCCTCGAGCGCCCGACGAGCCGGATCCCGTGACGTTCGACAAGAAGCTCCTCGCCCTCATCGCCGTCCTCGCCCTCGCCGCGGGGGCCGCCTACAAGCTGCTGCTCGCCGACGGCGGCGACGCCGGCCCGCGCAAGGTCGACGGCACCGTCTACGTGCTGCCGAAGGACTTCCTGATCAACCTCCGCGACGGCCGCTACGCGAAGCTGTCGGTCGCGCTGGTGCTCGACGAGGCGCCGAAGGCGGGGGAGGGCGAGGCGGTCGAGGGCTACGGCGCGCTGCCCGAGGAGGCGGTCGTGCGCGACGTCGTGATCGACGAGCTGGGCGGCCAGGACGGCGACGCGCTGACCACCGCCGCCGGCCGTGCGAAGGCCAAGGCGGCGCTCGCGCGGGCGCTCCGCAAGCGCACCGACGTGGCGCTCTCGGCCGTCCTCTTCCCCGACCTGACCGTCCAGTAGGAGCGCGCCGTGGAGACCACCGACTGGACCCCCGGCGACGAGCTGGCCGCCCCCGACGCGCCGGCGGCGCCCGGCGATCCCGCCGACCTGGCGCGGCTGCACGACGTGCCGGTCGAGCTGTCGGTCGAGATCGGCCGCACCCGGATGACGCTCGGACAGGCGCTGACGCTCGGCCCGGGCTCGATCGTCGAGCTGCGCCGCCAGGCCGGCGAGCCGGTCGATCTGCTGGCCGGCGGCAAGCCGATCGCGCGCGGCGAGGTGGTCGTGATCGACGAGGAGTTCGGGCTCCGGATCACCGCGATGGTGGTCGACCCGGCCCAGCGCCAGGCCGCCGCCCCGGAGGCCGTCGAGGAGCCGGCCGAGCCGCCGTTCGCGGACCTCGCGCCGGCCGCCCAACCGGCGCCGCCGGACCCTCAAGCGGACGCCCCCGCGGCCGATCACTGAGGGCGCCATGGTCGACGCCCAGGACGCGCAGCAGCTCGTCGTCTTCACCCTCGGGGCCGAGGAGTACGGCCTGCCGATCGCGCAGGTCCAGGAGATCATCCGCTACACGCCGCCGCGCTCGGTCGCGGCCGGCGGCGGCTGGGTCCGCGGCGTGATCGCGCTGCGGGGCAAGATCGTCCCCGTCCACGACCTGGTCCGGCGGTTGGGGCTGGCGCCGGTCGCGACCACGCCGACGAAGATCGTGATGGTCGACGGCGGCCGCGGCGCCGCCGGCGTGGTGGTCGACGACGTGACCGAGGTGCTGACCGTCGGCGGCGACCGGATCGACCCGCCGCCGGCCGGCAGCGCGGCGGTCTCCGGGATCGCCCGGATCGACGACCGGCTGGTGGTGCTGCTCGACGCGGTCGCGCTCTTCGCCGAGCCCGAGGCGGCCGACGAGCCGGTGGCCGCGGTCGCGGACGCGGTCGTCGCGACCGTCGGCGGCGGGGCCTGAGCGCGGTGGCCGCGCACCGGCCGCTGCGGGTGGTCCTGGCCGACGACTCCAGCTTCATGCGGGCGCTGGTCGGCCGCGCGCTGGCCGACGCCGGCTTCGACGTCGTCGGCCGCGCCCGCGACGGCCACGAGGCGCTGGCCCTCTGCCGCGAGCTGCGGCCCGACGTGCTGACCCTCGACCTGGCGATGCCGGGGCTCGGCGGGCTCGACGTGCTGCGGCGGATCGCCGGCGGCGACGGCGGCGGCACGCCGGTGGTGGTCGTCTCCGCCTTCTCGCCGGCCGACGGCGCTCGCGCGGTCGACGCGCTGACCGGGGGCGCCTTCGACCTGGTGCCGAAGCCCGAGGCCGGCGGCCTGGCCGCCTTCGCGCGCGAGCTGGCCGCGACGGTGCGGGCCGCCGCGGCCGGCGACGACCGTCCCGGCCCGGCGGCGCTGCCGGTGACCGTCCCCGCCGTCCGCCGGTCGCTGCCGACGACGGCCGGCGACCGCGACCCGGTGCTGGTCGTCGCCTGCTCGACCGGCGGCCCGCGGGCGCTGGCGACGCTGGTGCCGGCGCTGCCGCCGCGGGTCGGCGGCGGCGCGCTGGTGGTCCAGCACATGCCGGCCGGCTTCACCCGCTCGCTGGCCGAGCGGCTGGACCGCGGCGCCCGCGTCCGGGTCCGCGAGGCGGCCGACGGCGACCGGCTCGACCCGGCGACCGTGCTGGTCGCGCCCGGCGGCCGTCACCTGCGGCTCGACGGCGACGCCCTGCGGCTGGACGACGAGCCGCCGGTCGGCGGGCTGCGGCCACGGGCCGACCTGACGATCGCCGACGTCGCGCGCCGCCACGGCGAGCGGGTGCTGCTGGTGGTCCTGACCGGGATGGGCCGCGACGGCAGCGACGGCGCCCGCGCGGTCCGCCGCCACGGCGGCCGGGTGCTGGTCGAGGCCGCCGCCACCTGCACCGTCCACGGGATGCCGCGGGCCGTCGCCGAGGCGGGGCTGGCCGACGCCGAGCTGCCGATCGACGAGTTGGCCGCGACCGTCGCCACCGCCCTGCGGACGCCGGCGGTGGCGCGATGAGCACCGTCGAGGCCCGCCCCGACGACTACCTGGCCTTCTGCCGGGCGGTCGCGCGGCTCTGCGGGATCGACCTGACCCAGTACAAGCGGGCGCAGATGGAGCGGCGGATCCGCGGTCACGCCCGCCGCCGCGGCGCCGACGACCTGGACGGCTACCTACGGCTGCTGCGCCGCGACGGGGCCGAGCTGGACGGCTTCCTCGACCGGATCACGATCAACGTCTCCGAGCTGTGGCGGAACCCGGAGCAGTGGGCGGCGCTCGGCCGCGACGTGGTCCCGGAGCTGGCCCGCGCGGGGCGGATCCGGATCTGGAGCGCCGGCTGCTCGAACGGCGCCGAGGCCTACACCGCGCTCGCCGTCTGCCGCGACGCCGCGCCGGACGTGGGGGTCGAGGTCCGCGGGACCGACGTCGACCGGCGGGTGCTGGAGCAGGCCCGCCACGGCGCCTACCCGGCCACCGCCGCCCGCAGCGCTCCGCGGGCGGCGCTCGCCCGCCACTTCGAGCCCACGGCCGACGGCGGCTGGCGGGCCGGCCCGGCCCTGCGGGCCGGCGCCCGCTTCGACCAGGGCGACCTGCTGCGGATGGCCGTGCCGCGGGCCGCCTTCGACCTGGTCCTCTGCCGCAACACCGTCATCTACTTCACCGGCCCGGTCCGCGACGCGCTCCACGCGCGGCTGGCGACGGCGCTCCGTCCCGGTGGCCACCTGCTGGTCGGGGCCACCGAGCGGCTGGCCGATCCGGCCGCCGCCGGGGTCGAGCCGGTCGCCCCGTTCCTCTACCGCCGCCGCTGAGATGGACGCCGCCGAGTACCTCCCGCTCTTCCTCGCCGAGGCCCGCGAGCACCTGCAGGCGCTGAACCTGGCGATCGTGCGGCTGGAGGCCGACCCCCGCGACCGCGCGACGCTGGAGGAGATCTTCCGCGCCGCCCACTCGCTGAAGGGGATGAGCGCGACGATGGGCTTCGCCGCGATCGCCGCCCTGACCCACGAGGCGGAGAGCGTGCTGGAGCCGCTGCGCGACGGCGAGCGGACCGCGCCGGCGCCGCTGGTCGACGCGCTGCTGGCCGCGCTCGACGCGCTCGAGCGGGCGGTCGACGGGATCGAGGCCGACGGCGTCGAGCGGCTCGACCCGGCGCCGCTGGTCGCCGGCCTGCGGGCGGCGGTGGCCGGCGGGCCGGCCCCGACCGCGGCCGCCACGGCCCCGGCGACCGTGCCCGAGGACGGCCCGCCGCCCGCGGTCGTGGCCGCGGCCGCCGGCCGTCCGCTCTGGCGGCTGCGGGCGACGCTCGACCCGGCGACGGCGATGCCGAGCGTGCGCGCGTTCATGGTCCTCGCCGCCTGCGCCGAGCTCGGCGACGTGCTCGGCTCGACCCCGGCCGCCGACGCGGTCGACGGTTTCGCGGGCGGCACGGTCGAGGTCTGGCTGGCCGCCGACCCGCTCGACCCCGAGCTGGTCGACCGGACGGTCGGGGCGGTCGGCGACGTGGTCGCCGCGGTCGCCGAGCCGGTCGCCGCCCCGCTCCCCGCGCCGGCGCCCGCCGCCGACGCCCCGCCGACCCCGACCCCGACCCCGACCGCGACCGCGCCGCGGCGGGCGGCGACCGTCCGGGTCGACGCCGAGCGGCTCGACCAGCTGATGCACCGGATGGGCGAGCTGGTCGTCCACCGGACCCACGTCGAGGCGCTGGTGGCCGGCAGCGAGCAGCCCGAGCTGCGGACCGCGCTGCAGGACCTCCAGCGCTCCTCGCACGCCCTCCAGCAGCTGGTGATGCAGGTCCGGATGGTGCCGGTGGAGACGGTCTTCCTGCGCTTCCCGCGGCTGGTCCGCGACCTCGCCGGCCGGCTCGGCAAGCGGGTCGACCTGCGGCTGGTCGGCCAGGAGACCGAGCTCGACCGGACCGTCGTCGACGCGCTCGGCGACCCGCTCGTGCACCTGGTCCGCAACGCCCTCGACCACGGCCTGGAGCCGCCCGCGGCCCGCCGCGCCGCCGGCAAGCCGGAGACCGGCCGGCTGACGATCGCCGCCCGCCACCGGGGCGGCCAGGTGCTGATCGAGGTCGCCGACGACGGCCGTGGGATCGACGTCGCCGCGGTCGCCGCGCGGGCGGTCGAGCGCGGCCTGCTAGCCCCCGACCAGCGCGACCGGGTCGACCGCCGGGCCGCCGCCGAGCTGCTGTTCGCGCCCGGCTTCTCGACCGCCGCGGCGACCAGCGACATCTCCGGTCGCGGGGTCGGGATGGACGCCGTCCGGACCGCGATCGGCGAGCTCGGCGGCGACGTCGCGATCGACCCCGCCGCCGGCGCCGGGACGACGGTCGCGATCCGGCTGCCGCTGACGCTGGCGATCACCGCCGCGCTGCTGGTGACGATCGGCGGTTGCCCGTTCGCGCTGCCGCTCGACCGGGTCGAGCGGATCGTGCGGCTGGCCGACGAGAGCGTCCGCTCGGTCGCCGGCCGGCCGGTGCTGGTCGAGCGCGACGCGACCCTGCCGCTGGTCGACGGGGCCGCCGCCTTCGCCGTCCCCGACGCCGACGAGGCGCCGTTCGCGGTCGTCGTCCACGGTCGCGCCGGCCGCGCCGCGCTGACCGTCGGCGCGCTCGCCGGCCAGCACGAGCTGGTCACCCGGCCGCTGCCCGCGACCGCCGCCCAGGGGGTGGCCGTCGCCGGCGGGGCGGTGCTGGCCAGCGGCGAGATCGCGCTGATCGTCGACGCCGACGCGCTCACCACCGACGCCCATCCGGCGGCCGCCGCCGCCCTCGCCTGACGGAGCCCGATGCACCCGCCGACCTACACCGCGCTGCAGCTCGACGCCCTCGGCGAGCTGGCCAACATCGGCTCCGGCCAGGCCGCGACCGCGCTCGCCGCGATGCTCGGCCGGCCGGTCGACATCTCGATCCCCGAGGTCCGCGCGCTGGCCCTGGCCGACGCGGTCGACGCGCTCGGGCCGGGGGAGGAGCAGGTGACCGCGGTCGTGCTGCCGGTCCGCGGGGCGCTCGACGCCGCCGTGCTGCTGCTCTTCGGTCCCGCCGACGCCGACCGGATCGCCGGCCTGCTCGGGGTGCCGGCCGACGACCGCGCGCTGGCCGACTCGGCGATCGGCGAGGTCGGCAACGTGCTCGGCAGCACCTACCTGCGGGCGATCGCCGCGCTGGCCGGCGGCGACGTCGAGCCGGCCCCGCCGACGACCCTGGTCGACATGCGCGCGGCGCTGGTCGCCTCGGCGCTCGCCACCGGCCCGGCCGACTACGACGCGGCGATCGTGCTCGACTCGCAGCTGACCGTCGCCGGCGAGCAGTGCGAGCTGGCCTTCGTGCTGCTCTGCGGCAGCGCCGACGTCGCCCGGCTGCTGGCCCGGATCGGGCTCGGGGCGTGACGGAGACGATGGTGCGGATGGGCGAGGCGCGGACGGCCCGCGATCCCGGCGAGGTGCTCTGCAGCATCGGGCTCGGCAGCTGCGTCGGGCTCGTGCTGCTCGACGCCGGGCGGGCCGTCGCCGGGCTCGCCCACGTGGTGCTGCCGGCGGCGGCCGGCCACGCCGGCGCGGCCAGCAAGTTCGCCGACTCGGCGGTGCCGGCGCTGGCGGCGGCGGTCGCCGAGGCCGGCGGCCGGCGACGGGCGCTGCAGGCGGTGATCGTCGGCGGCGCGTCGATGTTCGCGCTGCGGCCGGGCGGCGCGCGGCTCGACGTCGGTGGCCGCAACGTGGCGGCGATCCGGACCGCGCTGGCCGCGGCGGCGATCCCGCTGCGGGCGGAGGACGTCGGCGGCAGGCGCGGGCGCACGCTGCGGGTCCGGGCCGGCGGTCCGGTGACGGTCCGCGGCGCGGGCGAGCCGGAGCGGGTGCTGTGGGCGGCGGCGGGAGCGCGGGCGTGAGCGAGGTGCTCTCCCAGGAGGCGATCAGCGCCCTGGTCGCGGCCGCCCGCAGCGGCGCGCTGGTCGGCGACGACGGCCCCGCGGGGCGCCGCGGCCGGCGCGCGCGGCGGGTCGACTTCAGCCGCCCGACGACCTTCGGCAGCGACCAGGTGCGGCGGCTCCAGCGGGCGCTGGACGCGTTCTGCCGCTCGGGGGCCACGCGGCTCTCGGCCGAGCTGCGGACCCCGGTCGAGCTGGAGGTGATCGACGTCGACCAGGTCGGCTGGTCGGGCGCCCACGGGGCGCTCCCGCGCGACGCGATCGGCGGCACGCTGGTGACCGGCGGGCGACGGGCGCTGCTGGCGGCCGAGCGGCCGTTCGTGCTGGCCGCGGTCGAGCGGCTGCTCGGCGGCGGCGACCGGGCCGCGGCCGGCGGCCGGCGGCTGGGCGAGATCGACTGGGCGCTCTGCCGGCTGGTGTTCGAGCTGGCCGTGGCCCAGCTGGCGCCGGTCTGGGAGGACCTCTGCGGGCTCGACCTGGCGCTGGCCGAGGTCGAGCCGACGACCGAGACCTCGCACCTGGCGCCGGTCAGCGAGCCGACGCTGGCGCTGACGATCGAGGCCCGGATGGCGCGTCGCTCCAGCACGCTGGTGCTGCTGGTGCCGTACCTGGCCGTCGCCGGCGTCGCCGATGCGCTCGCCGGCGGCGACCACGGGGCCGGCCACGACCCCGACGACGCCCGCGACGCCGACGCGGCGGTGCGGGCGGTCGACGTCGAGGTCCGGGCCGAGGTCGCCCGGATCCGGCTCGACCTCGGCCGGGTCGGGGCGCTGCGGCCCGGCGACCTGCTGCGGCTCGACGCGCCGGTCGCCGACGGGGTGCTCGTCTACGCCGACGACACCCCGGTCTTCCGGGCCGATCCGGGGCGGCTGGCCGCCCGCCGCGCGGTCCAGGTCGACGGCCGCTGGGAGGGCCCGCGGTGAGCGCCACCGCGACCGTCCTCCGCGAGCTGGCGGCGACCACCGCCGAGGCCGCGGCCAACGCCCTCCGCGCGTTCGCCCCCGACGACGTCGTGGTCGGCGGGCCGACGGTGCTGGAGCCCGACGCCCACCCGCTGACCGGGGCCGCCTTCCCGGCGGTCGCGACCGACGTCCAGTACGTCGACGGGGTCACCGGCGGCAACGTCTTCGTGATGACCCCGGCCGGCGCCTGGCGGCTGGCCCAGGCGATGATCGGCGGCCCCGCGGCGGCCGCGGCCGCGGTCCCCGACCGCCCGCTCGACGAGCTCGAGCGGTCGGCGGTCGGCGAGGCGATGAACCAGATGATGGCCGCCGCCGCCGCGGCGACCGCGGCGGTGCTGGCGACGGCGGTCGAGATCTCGCCGCCGCGGACCCGCGACCTGGCTGCGGCGCTCGACGCCGACGGCCTCTACGAGCTGGCCCCGCACGCGACGGCGGTCCCGGTCTCGGTGCTCGGCGAGCCGGCGCGGCTGGTGCAGCTGGTGCCGAGCGCCTTCGTCGTCCGGATGACCCGCGCGCTCGATGAGCGCGGCGCCGAGCTGCCGGCGGCCGACGCCGCGCCCGGCGTGGAGCAGCGCCACGGCGTCGGCCCGGCCGCGCTGCTCGACGTCGCGGTCGACGTCTGGGTCGAGCTGGGCCGGACGCGGATGCCCGCCGGGCGGATGGTCGCCGTCCCCGACGGCGGCGTGATCCCGCTCGACCGGCTGGCCGAGGACCCGGTCGACCTCTACGCCGGCGGCGCCCGGATCGGCCGCGGCCGGCTGGTGGTCGTCGACGGCAGCGAGTGGGCGATCCGGATCGAGAGCGTGCACGGCATCAACGACCCCCGAGGAACGGAGACCTGATGGCGCGAGTGCTCGTCGTCGACGACGCCGCCTTCATGCGCAAGATGATCGGCGACGTCCTGACCAGCGGCGGCCACGAGGTGGCCGGCGAGGCGGCCGACGGCAGTGCCGCCGTCGCCGCCTACCAGGAACTGCGGCCCGAGCTGGTGACGCTCGACATCACGATGCCGGAGAAGGACGGGCTCGACGCCCTCCGCGAGATCATCGCCATCGACCCCGGCGCGCGGGTGGTGATGTGCTCGGCGCTCGGCCAGGAGGCGCGGGTGCTGGAGTCGGTCCGGATCGGGGCCCGCGACTTCGTGATCAAGCCCTTCAGCCCCGAGCAGGTGCTGGGGGCGGTCGAGAAGGCGCTCGCCTGAGGCCGGCCGCGGACGTGCGGGCCCGTCGCTCAACTCGCCCGCCCCGCGGCCGATCGTAGGAGCGACCGCCCGGGCCGTCGGCCCGGATCCGCCCCCTCGGAGGCCCGCATGACCCGCGTCCGCAACCTGCCCCTCGCCGTCCGCCTCGGTGGCGCCTTCGCCCTCGTGGTGGTGGCGCTGGCGGTGGTGGCGGGGATCGCCGTGATCGAGCTGGCCCGGGCCCGCGACGAGCTGCGGACGGCCGGCGCCGACGCCGCGGCCGACAGCGCCGGCGGCACGATCGGGCTGCTGGTCGTGCTGGCGCTGGTCGCCGCCGCGGTCGCCGTCGCGGCCGCGGTCTGGGTCACGCGCAGCGTCACCCGGCCGATCGCCGAGCTGGCGGTGCGGATGCGGAGCCTCGCCGACCACTGCATGATCGGGCTCCGCAACGGGCTCGAGGCGCTGGCCCGCGCCGACCTCACCCAGGAGACCACGGCCGTCACGACCCCGGTCCCGGTCCACGGCGACGACGAGCTGGGCCGGGTCGCCGCGACCTTCAACGAGATGCTGGCCAGCGCCCAGGCCGGGATCGCCGCCTACGGCCAGGCCCGCGAGGAGCTGGCGGCGATGATCGGCCGGGTCTCCAGCAGCGCCGGCTCGGTCTCGTCCGCCTCGCAGCAGATGGCGGCGACCTCGGAGGAGGCCGGCCGCGCGGTGGCGGAGATCGCCGGTGCCGTCGGCGACGTCGCCCAGGGCGCCGAGCGCCAGTCGCAGATGGTCGACGGCTTCCGCGGCACGGTCAGCGCCGCCGCCGAGAGCGCCGCCGCGATGGCGGAGGAGGCGCGCGAGGCCGGCGACGCCGCCGGCCGCGCCCGCGGGGTCGCCGAGGAGGGCGTCGGATCGGCCGAGCGGGCGACCGCCGCGATCGAGGAGGTCGCCGCGTCGAGCGCCCGGATCACCGACGCGATCGCCGGCCTCTCGGCGAAGTCGGAGGAGATCGGCTCGATCGTCGAGACGATCACCGGGATCGCCGGCCAGACCAACCTGCTGGCGCTGAACGCCGCGATCGAGGCCGCCCGCGCCGGCGAGCAGGGCCGCGGCTTCGCGGTCGTCGCCGACGAGGTCCGCAAGCTCGCCGAGGGCAGCCAGGAGGCGGCCGAGGACATCGCCCGGCTGGTGGCCCAGATCCAGGCCGACACCCAGGGCGTCGTGGCCGTCGTCGAGGCCGGCGCCAGCCGCACCGGCGAGGGCGTCGAGACCGTCGCCGAGGCCCGCGCGGCCTTCCTGCGGATCGGCGACGCGGTCCGCGAGATGACCGACGGGATCGACCGGATCGCCGCCTCGGCGGTCGAGTTCGCCGCCCGCACCAGCGACGCCGGCGACCAGGTGGGGGAGATCGGCGCCGTCGCCGAGGCATCCTCGGCGTCGGCCGAGCAGGTCGCGGCCTCGACCGAGCAGACCAGCGCCTCGACCCAGGAGATCGCCGCCTCGGCCCAGGAGCTGGCCTCGACGGCGACCGAGCTGGAGCAGCTGGTCGACCGCTTCACCCTCGCCGCCCGCTGAGGCCGTGCCGCCGGCGATCCCGATCGACGACCGGACCTGGGCCGAGGTCGCCGCGCTGCTGCCGGCGCCGGCTCGCCGTCGGCACCACCCCGGCCGCCGGCGCCGCCACGACGACCGGGCAGTGCTGGAGGGGGTCCTGCACGTCCTCGCGACCGGCAGCGGCTGGGGCGACCTGCCGCAGGAGCTGGGCTGCGGGTCGGGCGTCACCTGCTGGCGGCGGCTGCGGGAGTGGGTCGCCTGCGGCGCCTGGCCGGCGGTCGAGGCGCGGCTGCGGCCGCGGATCGATCCCGCCGGCGCGATCGACTGGGAGCGGGCGCGTCCGGTCGCCGCGGCGTCCGCACCGCCGGCCGCGGCGGTCGTCGCGAGCGCGCCGCCGGCCCGCGAGCGGGCGCTGCGGCTGCCGTCGTCACCGGGGCCGCGGGCGGCCGCCGCCGACCGCTGGTCGTCGCCCTCCCGCGCCTGATCGCCGGCCATTGCGAAACGGCCTCAAGTTCCCGTTCGGCGGGCCGATCAACGCGGACGTCGGCGCCGCCGCCGCGCCCGCGATCCCGATGCCCCGCCGTCCCCGCCACCCGCCGCACCGCCGTGCCCGCCGCCCGCCGCGGGCGCGCCGCGCGCTCGGCCGCGCCACGCTGGCCGCGGCCAGCGCCCCGCTGCTGACGGCGGCGCTGGCGCGGGCCGCCGACGACCGCGGCGAGCGGACCCCGATCGACCTCGGCGACGGCGCCGACGCGGCCACCGGCCACGTCGGCTCCGGCGGTGGGCTGGCGCGCACGATCGTCGGCCTGCTGGTCGTGGTGGCGGTGATCTACGGGATCTCGTGGATCCTGCGCCAGGTCAAGCGCTCACGCGAGCAGCCGCTCGGCCAGGGGCTGACGTCGGTCGCCTCGCTGCCGCTGGCCCCCGGCGGCGCGCTGCACCTGGTGCGGGCCGGCGACGAGTACCTGCTGCTGGCCACCGGCTCGGGTGGCGCGACGACCGTCGCCCGCTACGACGCCGACGAGGCCCGCCGCCGCGGCCTGCTGCCCGAGGACGAGGACGACGACGGAGCGGGGCCGCCGCCAGCGGTCCGCCGCCGCGCGCCGCTCGACGAGCTGCTCGACCGCCTGCGCGCACGGACGGTGCGGCGATGACCGACAGCGGCAACGCGGTCCAGCTGCTGCTGCTCGTCGGATCGCTGTCGCTGGTCCCGGCGCTGCTCTTCTGCGTCACCAGCTTCACCCGGATCCTGATCGTGCTCGGGTTCGTGCGGGCCGGGCTCGGCACCCAGTCGACGCCGCCGAACCAGGTGCTGGTCGGGATCGCGCTCTTCCTGACCCTGTTCGTGATGGGCCCGACCTTCGACGAGGTCCGCAAGGACGCCGTCGCGCCGGCGATCGCGGGCAAGATCTCGACCGTCGAGGCGATCGACCGCGGGCAGGGGCCGCTGCGCGAGTTCATGTTCCGCCAGACGCGCACCAGCGACCTGCGGCTGTTCGTGCGGCTGGGCAAGGTCCGCCGCCCGCGGACCCGCGCCGACATCCCGACCCGGGTCCTGATCCCCGCCTTCGTGATCAGCGAGCTGAAGACGGCGTTCCAGATCGGCTTCCTGATCTTCCTGCCGTTCCTGGTCATCGATCTGGTCGTCTCGGCGACCCTGATGAGCCTCGGCATGATCATGCTGCCGCCGGTCTTCATCTCGCTGCCCTTCAAGATCCTGCTCTTCGTGCTGGTCGACGGGTGGGCGCTGATCACCCGCTCGCTGGTCCAGTCGTTCGCCTGAGCGGAGCCGCGACGTGAACCAGGACACGGCGGTCTCGATCACCACCGACGCGATGGAGCTGGCCTTCAAGCTCGGGGCGCCGCTGCTCGGAGCCGGGTTGGTGGTCGGGGTCCTGATCTCGATCTTCCAGGCCGTCACCCAGATCCAGGAGCAGAGCCTGCAGTTCATCCCGAAGCTGATCGTGGCCGGGGTGGTGCTGCTGATCGCCGGCCCTTGGATGCTCGACCAGCTGGTCGGCTGGGCGACCGAGCTGTACGGCTCGATCCCGATCATCGTGGGGGCCGGCGAGTGACCGCGCAGCAGGCGGTCGAGGCGCTGACCGGGCTGCAGCCGGCGGCGATCCTGCTGGTGATCGCGCGGATCAGCCCGCTGTTCCTGCTGGCGCCGCTGTTCTCGTCGAGCATGATCCCGCGGCGGGTGCGGGGGATCGTGGCGGTCGGGCTGGCGGTCGGGATCGCCCCGGTCGCGCTCGCCGGCGGCCGCGTGCCGACGGCGCCGCTGCCCTTCACCGAGCTGCTGGTCAAGGAGCTGCTGGTGGGGCTGGCGTTCGCGCTCGCGCTGGCCGCGCTGCTGGCCGGGCTGCAGGCGGCGGGGACGCTGATCGACCTCCAGATCGGGTTCGCGTTCGGGGCCCTCGTCGACCCCCTGACCGGGACCCAGGGGGCGGTCGTCAGCCAGCTCTACACGCTGCTCGGGGTGGCGATCCTGGTCGCGATCGGGGGCGACCAGTACATCGTCCAGGGGCTGGCGCGGACCTACGACCTGGTGCCGCTCGACGTCTTCCCCGACCTGCGGACGATGGTCGCCGGCAGCTTCCGCGCCTTCTCCCAGATCCTGGTCGCGGCGCTCGAGGTCGGCGCCCCGGTGCTGCTGGCGCTGGTCCTGACCGACGCCGCCTTCGGGATGGTCTCGCGGGTCGTCCCGCAGATGAACGTCTTCGCGGTCGGCTTCCCGGCCAAGGTCGTCGTCGGGCTGCTGCTGACGATCGCGACGCTGCCGTTCGCCGCCGGCTGGTTCGGCGACCGCCTGACCGAGAGCGTCGCCGCCGCGCTCCAGACCCTGCGGGTGGCGAGCTGATGGCCAGCGGCGAGGAGCGGACCGAGAAGGCCACCCCGCGCAAGCGCGAGGAGACCCGCGGCAAGGGCCAGGTGGCACGCTCGACCGACCTGACCGGGGCGGTGGTGCTGCTGGCCGGGCTGCTGGCGCTGTCGGTCGCCGGGCCGGGCGCCTTCGGGGCGCTCCAGGACGCGATGCGGGCCTCGTTCGCGCTGATCGGCCACGCCGACGGCGCGACCGCGCCCGAGGCGCTGCCGGGCCTGGCCACGGCCGCCGGCGCGGTGCTGGTGCGGGTGGTGGCGCCGGTCGCCGCCGCGGTGGCGGTCGCGGCGGTGGTGATCAACCTCGCCCAGGTCAACGTGAAGCTGACGCCGAAGGCGCTGAAGCCGGACTTCCGCAAGCTCGATCCGCTCCAGGGCGCCAAGAACCTGTTCGGCAAGAACGCGCTGGTCGAGACGCTGAAGGCGTTCGCCAAGATGCTCGTGATCGGGGTGGTGACGGCGCTGGTGCTGGTGCCGCGGATCGACGAGATCGCCGAGCTGACCGGCGTCGGCCCGCAGGTGCTGGCGGCGGCGATCGGCGACGGCGCGCTCGACATCGCCCTGCGGGCCGCGGCCGCCTACCTGGTGATCGGGGCGCTCGACCTGGTCTGGCAGCGGCGCCGGCACGAGAAGCAGATCCGGATGACGCGCCAGGAGGTGCGGATGGAGCAGCGCCAGCAGGACCTGCCGCCGGAGGTCCGGATGGCCCTCCGCCAGCGCCAGACCGACGCCGCCCGGCGGCGGATGATGGCCGACGTCGCGACCGCCGACGTGGTGATCGCCAACCCGACCCACGTCGCCGTCGCGCTCCGCTACGTGGCCGGGTCGTCGGCGCCGACCGTCGTCGCCAAGGGCCTCGACCTGGTCGCCCTGCGGATCCGCGAGCGGGCCCGCGAGCACGGGGTCGCGGTCGTCGAGGAGCCGCCGCTGGCCCGAGCCCTGCACCGCCAGGTCGAGGTCGGCCAGGCGATTCCCGAGCAGCTGTACCAGGCGGTCGCCGAGGTGCTGGCGTTCGTCTACCGGGTCGGCCGGAGGCGGGTCGCGTGAGCCGCGATCGGGGATCGCTGGAGCGGCTGCTGCGCCACAGCGACCTGCTGGCCGCAGTCGGGATCGTGGTCGTGGTGGCGATGCTGATCGTGCCGCTGCCGCCGATCCTGCTCGACCTGGCGATCACGGTCGACATCGCGCTGGCGATCGCGGTCGTGGTCGCGACGATGTACCTGGGGCGGGCGCTCGACCTCTCGATCTTCCCCAGCCTGCTGCTGCTGGCCACGATCTTCCGGCTGGCGATCAACGTCTCGGTGACGCGGCTGATCCTCTCCGGGGGCGACGCCGGCCAGGTGGTCCACGCCTTCGGCGACTTCGTCGTCGGCGGCAACCTGGTGGTCGGGCTGGTCGTCTTCCTGATCCTGGTCGTGATCCAGTTCGTGGTCGTCACCAACGGCGCCGGCCGCGTGGCCGAGGTCGCCGCCCGCTTCACGCTCGACGCGATGCCGGGCAAGCAGATGGCGATCGACGCCGACCTCAACTCGGGCCAGATCAGCGAGGACCAGGCGCGCGAGCGGCGGGCCGACATCGCCCGCGAGGCCGACTTCTACGGCGCGATGGACGGGGCCTCGAAGTTCGTCAAGGGCGACGCGATCGCCGCCGTCCTGATCACGCTGATCAACCTGCTGGGCGGGCTCGCGATCGGCGTCCTCTCGATGGGGATGTCGTTCGGCGACGCCGCCCACCGCTTCTCGCTGCTGACGATCGGCGACGGCCTGGCCGCCCAGGTGCCGGCGCTGCTGATCTCGGTCGCGACCGGCATCATCGTCACCCGCGCGGCCTCGGACGGCGACCTCGGCAGCGACATCGCCCACCAGATCCTCCGCCAGCGCAAGGCGCCGCTGGTGGCCGGGGCGCTGATCCTGGTGCTGGCGCTGGTGCCGGGGATGCCGAAGCTGCCGTTCCTGCTGGTCGGCGGCGGGCTGCTGGCCGTCGGCCTGGTGCTGCGCCGGCGGGCCCAGGAGGAGCAGCGGGCCGGCGCCGCCGCCGACGAGCAGGCCGCGGCGGCCGCGCTGCCGGCGCCCGAGGCCGGCGTCCGGACCGCGCCGCCCGACCCGCTCGAGCTGGCGATCGGCTACGGGCTGGTGGCGATGGTCGACCGCCGCGCCCAGGGCTCGCTGCTGTCGCGGATCTCGCACGTGCGGCGGCAGCTGGCGGGCGAGCTGGGGCTGGTGATCCCGCCGGTCCGGGTCCACGACGAGCCGGGCCTGGAGGCGCACGAGTACGTGATCCGCGTGCGCGGGGCCGAGGTCGCGCGCGGGCGGCTGCTGGGCGGCCACCACCTGGCGATGGATCCGGGCGACGCGGTCGGCGAGCTGGGCGGCGTGCCGACCACCGAGCCGGCCTTCGGCCTGCCGGCGACCTGGATCGTCGAGGACGCCCGCGGCGAGGCCGAGGCGCTCGGCTACACGGTGGTCGACGGCGAGTCGGTCGTCGTCACCCACCTGACCGAGCAGCTACGGGCCCACGCCGGCGAGCTGCTGACCCGTCAGGACGTCCGCGAGCTGCTCGACGGCCTGAAGGAGACCAACGCCGCCGTCGTCGACGAGGTGGTGGGCGAGGCCCTGACCCTCGGCGAGATCCAGCGCGTGCTCCAGCAGCTGCTGGCCGAGGGCGTCTCGATCCGCGACCTCGGGGCGATCCTCGAGGCGATCGGCGACCGCGCCCGCGTCACCCGCGACCCCGAGGTGCTGGCCGAGCACGCCCGCCAGGCCCTCGCCCGCCAGATCACCGCCCCGCACCTGGACCTGGAGCGGCGGCTGCCGGCGCTGGCGCTCGACCCGACGGTCGAGCAGGAGGTCGCCGGCGCGATCGTCCAGACCCCGGACGGCGAGTACCTGGCGATGGATCCCGCCCGCGCCCAGGCCCTGGTCGGGGCGCTGCGGGCCGAGAGCGACCAGGCCGCCAACCGCGGCGTCCACCCCGTCCTGCTCTGCTCGACCCGCGTCCGCCGCCACCTGCGGCGGCTGGTCGCGCAGGCCCTTCCGCAGCTCCCGGTCTGCTCGTACAACGAGATCGGACCGGGCATCCACGTCGAGACCGTCGGAGTGATCGACCCGTGACCGAGCGCCTGTCCCTGCCCTCCCTGTCGCCGCTGCCGTCACCGTCGGCGGCGGCCGAGCCCGCGCCCGCACCCGCCGGCCCGCCGCTGGCCCCCGGCGCCCGCCGCTACCGCGGGCGGTCGCTGGAGGAGCTGCTGCCGCGGATCCGCCGCGAGCTGGGCGACGACGCCGTCGTCCTCCGCCGCCGCGAGGGGCTGGCCGGCGGCGTCGGCGGCTTCTTCCAGCAGCGGTTCGTCGAGGTCGAGGCGGCGCCGCCCGGGACCACCGTCGACGTCTACGACGAGCCGCCGGTGGCGGCCGCCGCCGCGGAGGCGGGCGGCTCGCGGGGGCTGGCGGCCGAGGACGGCCTGGCCTTCCTGGCCCACCTGGCCGCGGCCCGCGGGGCCCGCCCGCTGGCGCCGCCGGAGACCCGCGACGCGGTCGCGGCAACGGCGGGGGAGGCGGCGACGGCGGGGGAGGCGGCGACGGCGGGGGAGGAGGCGACGGCGGGGGAGGAGGCGACGGCGGTCGCGGTCGCGGCGGAAGCGGCCCCGCCCGCCGACGCCGCCCCGCTCGACCAGCCGCGGCGCCCGGCCGTCGCCCGCCGCGCCCCGGTCCGCCGGCCCGCGCCCGAGCGCGCCACCGCCCGGCCGACGGTCGACGCCGACGTCGTCGAGTACGCCCTGGTCGCCCGCGGGCTGCCCGCCCCGCTGGCCCGCGACGTCGTCGCCGAGGCCCAGGTCCAGGGGCGGCCGCTCGATCCCGGCGGCCGCCTCGACCGTCCGGTGCGGGCGCTGCTGGCCGCGCGGCTGGCGCGGATGGCGCCCCGCCGCGACGTCGTCACCGTCGCCGTCGTCGGCAGCGCCGATAGCGGCGGGGGCACCGCCGTCGCCCAGCTGGCCCGCGCCCACGGCGCCGCCGGCCCCGACGCGCTGGCCGTCGCGCTGCGGCCGGCCGACGGCGGCGTCGGCCTGGCGACCGCGCTGGCCGGCGCGACCCCGCTGGTCGTCGCCCGCGACGGCACCGCGGTCGCCACCGCCGTCGCCGCCCAGCGGCCGGCGATCTGCCTGGTCGACGCGACCGGCCCGGCGCTCGACGACCCCGACGCCCTCGACGGCCTCCGGATCGCGCTCGAGCAGGCCGAGGTCGACGAGGTCCACCTGGCGCTGCCGGCGCGGGCCGAGTCGGCCGTCGGCGCGCGGGTGGTCGACGCGCTCGAGGTGCTGGTGCCCGACGCGCTGCTGCTGACCGAGGTCGCTCCCGACGGCCGGCCCGGCGCTGCGATCGGGCTGGCGATCGAGCACGACCTGCCCTTCGGCTACCTCTCGCGACCCGCGGGCATCGCCCTCGCCGACCCGGCGCGGCTGGCGCGCCTGCTGCTGCCGTGAGCGCCCGCGCCACGCCCGACGCGTCCCACCGGCGCCCGTCCGGCCCGGTCGTCGGCGGCGGCCCGCGGCGCCCGCGGCGGGTGGGGGAGCGGCCCGACGGACGGACCGTCTGCGTCGCCGACCACCCGCGGGTCGCGGCGCGGGTCCGGCGGGCGACGGCCTGGGGCGCGCTGGCCGCCTTCCTGCTCGTGGCGCTGGTCTCGGCACGGGCCGGGGCGCCGCCGTTCGAGGTCGGCGTGCGGGCGCTGGCGGCGGCCGCGATCGGCTGGCTGGTCTGCTGGGCCGCGGCGGTCCAGGTCGGCCGGGCGGTGGTCCGGGCCGAGGTCGACGCGCTCCGCCGCGAGCGGCTGGAGCAGGCGCCGGACGAGGGCTGAGCGGCGGCCTCAAGTCCGCCGCGGCGCCGCCGATCACCGGAGCGGGCGACACGGACGTCGCCCGGGGAACATCCACCACCGTCGATCAAGGAGATCGAGCATGTCCCTGCGGATCAACACCAACGTTGAGGCGTTCAACGCCCACCGCAACCTCTCGGCGACCTCGGCCAAGATGGCCAAGTCGATGGAGCGGCTGTCGTCCGGCCTGCGGATCAACCGCGCCGCCGACGACGCGGCCGGCCTGGCGATCAGCGAGAAGCTGCGCGGCCAGATCGGCGGCCTCGACCAGGCCCGGCGCAACGCCCAGGACGGCATCTCGCTGGTCCAGACGGCGGAGGGCCAGCTGACCGAGGTCCACTCGATGCTCCAGCGCATCCGGACCCTGGCCGTCCAGTACAACAACGGCACCCTCAACGCCGACAACAAGACGGCGATCGACACCGAGGTCGCACAGCTCACCACCGAGCTGACGGCGATCGGCACGCGGGCGGAGTTCAACGGCACCAAGCTGCTGGACAACACCAACACGATCACCTTCCAGGTCGGCGCCAACGACACGGAGACCACGACGGTCGACGCGATCGACCTGGCCACCGAGCTCGGCGCGGTCGCCGGGATCACGTCGCTGGCCGGCGTGACGATGGCCCAGATCGACACCGCGATCACCAACGTCTCGCAGGCCCGGGCCGACTTCGGCGCGGTCCAGAACCGGCTCGACCACACCCTCAACCACCTGTCGGTCTACCAGGAGAACCTGACCGCGTCGGAGAGCCGGATCCGCGACGTGGACATGGCCGAGGAGATGGTCACCTTCACCAAGACCCAGATCCTGTCGCAGGCGGGCACCGCGATCCTGGCGCAGGCCAACCAGGCCTCGCAGGGCGTGCTCTCGCTGCTGCGCTAGTCCCCCCCCGAAGCACCTCCCCCCGAGACGCGACGCCCCGGCTCCCCACCGCCGGGGCGTTTCGTCGTCCGGGGCGCTCAAGCGCGGCCGCTTGCCGTCGATCACCGGGAGGTGAGCCTGGTCACCGCCCTCGCCCGCGTCGGCGAGCTCCACGCCCTGCTGCGGCCGCTGCCGCCGACCGCGCCCGCCGCGTCGCCGGTCACCGCCGCCGCCCCGACCACGACCACGACCACGACCGCGGGCGCCGGCGGTCCCTTCGCCGCCGCGCTCCAGCAGGCCTCCGCCGCGGCCGGCGGCCCGCCGCCGATCGTGGCCGACGCGCTGACCCAGGTCGGCGTCGCCGAGCAGCCGCCGGGCTCGAACGACGGGCCCCAGATCGCCGGCTACCGGGCCGCCGTCGCCGGCGATCCGCCGCCCGGCCCCTGGTGCGCCTACTTCGTCTCCTGGGCGGCCGCGCGGGCGGGCACGCCGCTCGGCGACCGCGGCGAGGGCTTCGGCTCGGTCGACCAGCTGTGGGGCTGGGCCCAGCGCAGCGGGCGGGCGATCGCCAACGGTCCCGGCGTCGTGCCGCGGCCCGGCGACGTCGTGATCCTGAACCAGCACACCGGGATCGTCACCGGCGTCCAGCCCGACGGCTCGATCGCGACCGTCGAGGGCAACAGCAGCGACCGCGTCGCCACCCGCGTCCACCCGCCGGGGGCGGCGATCGGCTACGTCCGGCTCGGCTGAGGGCGCCGCGCCGCCGGCCCGGCGGCGCGGGCGGCGCGGGGGAGCGGGCGCTACTCGGTGGCCGCGACCAGCAGCTCGGCGTGCTCGCCGAGGGCGGTCCGCAGCCGCTTGCGCATCGTCGAGGCGATCTGGCAGACCCGCGACTCGGAGACGCCGATCAGCTCGCCGATCTCGCGCAGCCGCAGCCCCTCGACGTAGAGCAGCATCGCCACGTGGCGCTCGCGCTCGGGCAGCGTCCCGACCGCGTCCAGCAGCAGCTCGCGGGCCTCGTTGCGGGAGGCGACCGCGTCGGGATCGGCGGTCCGATCCTCCGAGCGGACCGTGTCGATCCGGGCGATCGGGCGGTCGTCGGCGGCGACCACCGTCGCCGACAGCGACTCGACCTCGGCGATCGCCAGCTGCGCGCGGCGCTCGCGGACCTCGGCCACCGGGGCGCCCAGGTGGCCGGCCAGCTCGTGGTCGGTCGGCTCGCGCTCCAGCGACCCGCGCAGCTCGCGCGCGGCCTGCTCGTAGGAGCGCTCCCAGCGCCGCAGCGAGCGCGGGGCCCAGTCGCGACGTCGCAGCTCGTCGAGCACCGCGCCGTGGATCCGGGTCCAGACGTACTGCTCGAGGGTCGCGCCGCGGTCTGGATCGAAGCGCTCGATCGAGACGACCAGCGCCTCGAGCCCGGCGGCGGCCAGGTCGTCGATCTCGCAGTAGGCGGGAAGTTGGCGGACCTTGCGGTTGACGATGTGGCGGACCAGCGGCGTCAGCCTCGTCACCAACCGATCGCGGATCCGGCGGTCGCCGGTGGTGCGGTAGGCGCGCCACTGGGTCAGCAGGTCGGCGGAGCTGGCGCGGCGGGTGGCCCGGGGCGTGCTGTGGGGCGTTGGTCCTCGCATCGGCGATCCTTCGTTCCGGCCGGCCGCCGCGGGGGCGCGGGGCGGCGATGGGGTCGGGCGGAACACTAGGGATCGTCCAGGGTCGAACAGGGCCTTCCTGGACGTTCATCGGAGCCGATCGGCGAGCGGATTCCTAGCCGCACGTTGGAGGCCATGCCGGGGATCTTTCGCCGACCGGGCGCGGACGCCGTCCGCACGCGATGGGTGCCCGCGGTAGCGTCCGCGGGGTGCGCCTGCGACCGCCGCTCCTGACCGCCGACGACGCGCGCGTGCGGGCGGGCCTCGACCGCCTGCGCGCCGAGCTGGAGGTGCCCGACGGGTTCCCGGCCGACGCGCTGGCCACCGCCGAGCGGGCCGCCGCGACCCCGCCCGAGGCGCTGCCGGAGGGCGTCCCCGGCCCGCGCGTCGATCGCACCGACGTCGAGCTGGTGACCGTCGACCCCGAGGGCTCGACCGACCTCGACCAGGCGCTGGCCGTGACCGCGCGCGAGGGCGGCGGCTTCCGCGTCGCCTACGCGATCGCCGACCTGGCGCTGTTCGTCCCGCCGGCCGGGCCGCTCGACGCCGAGGTCCACCGCCGCGGCGTCACCCACTACGCGCCCGACGGCCGCTCGCCGCTGCACCCCGACCCGATCGGGACCGGCGCGGCCAGCCTGCTGCCCGACGGCGTCCGCCCGGCCGTGCTCTGGACGGTCGACCTCGATCCCGAGGGCGCGGCGGTCGCGACCACCGTCGAGCGGGCGGTCGTCCGCTCGCGCCGGCAGCTCTCCTACGAGCAGGCGCAGGCGCTGATCGACGGCGGCGATCCGCCGCTGGCGCTCTCGGCGCTGCGCCAGGTCGGCGAGCTGCGGCTGGCGCAGGAGCGGGCCCGCGGCGGGATCAGCCTGACCCACCCGCAGCAGGAGGTCGTGCCGCGCGACGGCGGCTACGCGCTGCGCTACGCGGCGCCGCTGGCGGTCGAGGACTGGAACGCGCAGATCTCGCTGCTGTGCGGGATCGAGGCGGCGCGGATCATGCTCGACGGCGGCGTCGGCCTGCTGCGGACGCTGCCCGACCCCGAGCCGCGGGCGCTGGAGCGGCTGCGGCGGAGCGCGGCGGCGCTCGGCGTCGACTGGCCGGCCGGCCGCTCCTACCCCGAGTTCGTGCGCGGGCTCGACCCCGCGACGGCGGTCGGCGGGGCGCTGCTGACCCAGTGCGCGCGGACGCTGCGCGGCGCCGGCTACACCGCCTTCGACGGCAGCCCGCCGGCGGTTCCCGGCCACGCGGCGATCGCGGCCCCCTACGCGCACGTGACGGCGCCGATCCGGCGGCTGGCCGACCGGGTCGCCAACGAGGCGCTGCTGGCCCAGGCGGCGGGCCGGCCGGTGCCGCCGTGGGTCCGCGCGGGGCTGACGCCGGCGGCCGAGGCGATGGCCGCCAGCGGCCGCCGGGCCGGGGCGCTGGAGCGGGGGGCGATCGACCTGGTCGAGGCGCTGCTGCTGGCCGACCGGGTCGGCGAGGCGTTCACGGGGGTCGTGGTCGACGTCGACGACCGCGGCGCCCTCGTCCAGCTGCGCGACCCGGCCGTCCAGGGCCGCGCGACCGGCGACGGGCTCGAGCTGGGCCGCGAGCTGCGGGTGACGGTGGCCGAGGCCGACCCCGAGCGGCGGGTCGTCCGCTTCGCCGCCGCCGGCCCGGGCTGATCGGCGCCGGGCAGCGGGACGGCGACGGCGGTGTGCGATCGTGCGCCGGTGACCGACGATCGTTTCGCCGCCCTGCTGCAACCGCTGACCGTGGGGGCGATCGAGGCCCCCAACCGGCTCTTCATGGCCCCGCTGACGCGCAACCGCGCCGACGCCGATGGGACCCCGAACGCGCTGATGGTGCGCTACTACGCCCAGCGCGCCTCGGCCGGGCTGATCGTCTCGGAGGCGACCTGGGTCGTCCAGCAGGGCAAGCCCTATCCGCGGACGCCGGGCCTGGCCAGCGACGCCCACCGCGACGGCTGGCGGGCGGTGACCGACGCGGTCCACGCGGCCGGCGGCCGGATCGTCGCCCAGCTCTGGCACGGCGGCCGCGTCTCGCACCCGGAGACGGCGGGCGAGCAGCCGGTCAGCGCCTCGGCGACGCCCTTCGAGCGGCTGACGATCTTCACCGACAGCCAGGCGAAGGCGGAGATCCCGACCCCGCGGGCGCTGGCGCGGGAGGAGCTGCCGGGGATCGTCGCCGGCTACGTCGACGCGGCCCGGCGGGCGATCGAGGCCGGCTTCGACGGGGTCGAGGTCCACGGCGCCAACGGCTACCTGCTGGAGCAGTTCCTGGCCGACGGCATCAACCACCGCGACGACGAGTACGGCGGCAGCCCGCAGAACCGCGCGCGGCTGACGGTCGAGGTGGTGAGCGCGGTCGCGGCGGCGATCGGTGCCGAGCGGACCGCGCTGCGGATCTCGCCCCTCCACGGCGCCCACGAGACGGTCGAGCGCGACGGCGGCGACGCGCACCGGGCGCTGGCCGACGCGCTGGCGCCGCTCGGGCTGGCCTACGTCCACGTGCTGAGCGCGCTCGACCAGGACGAGCTGCTGCGCGACCTGCGCGAGCGCTACGGGGCGCCGTTCGTCCTCAACAGCGGCTTCGCGGTCCGGACCGAGCGCGACGAGGCGATCGCGATCGTGGCCGACGGGCGGGCCGACGCGGTCGCGGTCGGCCGGGCCTGGATCGGCAACCCCGACCTGCTCGACCGCTGGGCGGCCGACGCGCCGATCACCCGCGCCGATTCGAAGCTCTTCTACAGCGACGGACCGGAGGGCTACGTCGACTACCCGACGCTGGCGCAGGAGCGGGCCGACGAGGAGCGGGCGGCATGAGCGGCGCGCTGCGCGGCCGGGTGGCCGTGGTGACCGGGGCGTCGAGCGGGATCGGCGAGCACACCGCCCGCCAGCTGGCGGCGGCGGGGGCGGCGGTCGCGCTGCTGGCCCGCCGCGCGGAGCGGATCGCCGCGATCGCGGGCGAGATCGAGGCCGCGGGCGGGCGGGCGCTGGCCGTGCCCTGCGACGTCACCGAGCGGGCGGCGATCGACGCGGCGGTGACGGCGGTGGCCCCGCTCGGGCGGGTCGACCTGCTGGTCAACAACGCCGGGGTGATGCTGACGGCACCCTTCAAGCGCGGCCGCAGCGACGAGTGGCGGCGGATGGTCGACCTCAACCTGCAGGCGGTCTTCGAGGTCACCGACGCGTTCCTCGGCCAGCTGACCGACGGCGGGGGCGACGTCGTCAACGTCTCCTCGGTGGCGGGCCGGACGACCGCCCGCGGCTCGGCGGTCTACAACGCCACCAAGTGGGGCCTGACCGGCTTCTCCGACGCGCTGCGCAAGGAGCTGCTGCGGTCGCGGGTGCGGGTGACGGCGATCGAGCCCGGCGCCGTCGACACCGAGCTGGTCGACCGGATCGGCGACGACCGCGCCCGCGAGGGGATGGCGGCCTGGTACCAGGAGGTCGGCGCGCTGGAGTCGGCCGACGTCGCCGACGCAATCGTCTACGTCGTCTCGCGGCCGCCGCGGGTGGCGATCAGCGAGGTCCTGATCCGGCCCAGCGGGCAGGAGATCTGAGACCGGCCCGGACGTTCGTCCTGTGTGCGCGCTACGCACGACGCGCGCCGACAGGATCGCCGGGTGCCTACCCCTGAGAGTCCTTCCCCCCGACCCGATCGTCGATCGCGGCTCGCCCGTGCCCTGACGCCGGCCAACGTGATGTCCGGCCTGGCGCTCTTCGTCGCCCTCGGCGGAACCAGCTACGCGGCGATCTCGCTGCCCCGCGACAGCGTCGGCAACGCCCAGCTGAAGAGCCGGTCGGTGACCGGCAACAAGATCAAGGCCGGTGCGGTGACCTCGAGCAAGGTCGCCGACCGCTCGCTGAAGGCGGTCGACTTCGCGCCCGGCGAGCTGCCTGCCGGCGAGCGTGGTCCCGCCGGCGCCGACGGCCCGAAGGGTGCCGACGGCGCGAAGGGCGCGACCGGGCCGGCCGGTCCGCGCGGCGGCGACGGGCCGGCCGGGCCCGCCGGCCCCGCCGGCCCCGTCGGTCCGGCGGGGCCGCAGGGCGACGCCGGCGACGCCGGTCCGCAGGGTCCGGCCGGTCCGCAGGGCCCCGCCGGCGTGGCGCCGCGCGGCTGGCTCTCGGCCTCGAACACGATGGCCACGGTGATCGCCGTCGTCCTCGGCGGGACGCCGGTGCCGCTGCCCAACCACCAGCGCCTGGAGGGGGTCGTCGCCGACCAGGCCGACACCGCGTTCACCGTCGCCGAGGCGGGCACGTACCGGATCACCTACGTGGTCCGCACCACCGTCCCGCTGCTGCTGTCGACGCGGGTCACGGCCAACGGCTCCCCGCTCGCCCCGCTGGTCTCCAGCCCGACGGCGGCGACCGACGTCTTCGACGGCGATGCGATCGTCTCGCTGTCCGCCAACAGCGTCCTCCGTCTCGACCTCTACGGCCTGCTCGGCACCGCCACCCTGCGCAGCTTCGGGACCCGCCTGGTCGTCCAGCGGCTGGACTGAGCCGGCCGACCTCCCGCCCCCGGTGACGTTCCGGACGCCCAGCGACCGGAACGTCACGCGCGGGGCGGGACTCAGGCGTGCTGCCCGGCCTCGACCGCGCCGCCGGTGTGGGGCGGCAGGCCGGCGGCCTCGGAGACGCCGTTCGCCTCGGCCACCAGCCGCACGATGTCGCGCATGATCACCGAGATGTCGAAGTCCTTCGGGGTGTAGACGCCGGCCACGCCCGCCTCCTCCAGCGGCCGCACGTCGGCCTCGGGGATGATCCCGCCGACCACGACCGGGACCTCGACGCCGCGCTCGCGGAGGGTCTCGATCACGGCCGGGATCAGCTCGCGGTGGCTGCCCGAGAGGATCGAGAGGCCGATCACGTGGACGCCCTCCTGGAGCGCGCTCTGGGCGATCTGCGACGGGGTCAGGCGGATGCCCTCGTAGACCACGTCCATGCCGACGTCGCGGGCGCGGACGGCGATCTGCTCGGCGCCATTGGAGTGGCCGTCGAGGCCCGGCTTGCCGACCAGGATCTTGATCCGGCGGCCGAGCGCCTCGCTGACCCGCTCGACCTCGTCGCGGACTTCGGCGATCGCCTCCGACGTGTCGCCGCTGGCCGCCGCCTCGCCGACGCCGGTCGGGGCGCGGAACTCGCCGAAGACCTCGCGCAGGGTTCGGGCCCACTCGCCGGTGGTGACGCCGGCACGGGCGGCCTCGATCGAGGCCGGCATGATGTTCTCGCTGTCGCTGGCGGCGACCCGGGCGACCTCGGCCAGGGCCGCGTCGACCTGGGCCTGGTCGCGCTCCGAGCGCCACTGGCGGATCGCGTCGATCGCCTGCTGCTCGACGGCGTGGTCGACGGTCATGATCCCGCCGTCGCCGGCCGCGGTCAGCGGCGAGGGCTCGGTCTCGGTGTACTTGTTGATCCCGACCACGACCTGCTCGCCGGCCTCGATCCGGGCGATCCGCTCGCGGTGGCTCTCGACCAGCGACGACTTCATGTAGTCGACCGCCTGGACCGCCCCGCCGTGCTCGGCGACGACGGCCATCTCCTTGCGGGCGCCGTCGAGCAGCTCGGCGACCAGGCCGTCCATCACGACCGAGCCCTCGAAGATGTCGGGGTACTCGAGCATGTCGGTCTCGAAGGCCAGGATCTGCTGGATCCGCAGCGCCCACTGCTGGTCCCAGGCACGGGGCAGGCCGAGCGCCTCGTTCCAGGCCGGCAGCTGCAGCGCGCGGGCGCGGGCGTTGCGGCCGAGGGTCACGGCCAGCGCCTCGAGCACGATCCGCTGGACGTTGTTCTCCGGCTGGGCCTCGGTCAGGCCGAGCGAGTTGACCTGGACGCCGTAGCGGAACCGCAGCGCCTTCTCGTCGGTGACGCCGTAGCGCTCGCGGCCGATCTCCTCCCAGAGGACGCCCATCGCGCGCAGCTTCGCGTGTTCCTCGATGAAGCGGACGCCGGCGTTGACGAAGAAGCTGATCCGCTGGAAGACCTTCGGCATCACCGACGGGTCGACCTTCTCCTTGGCGGCGTCGAGCACGGCGATCGCGTTCGACATCGCGTAGGCGATCTCCTGGACCGGCGTCGCGCCCGCCTCCTGCAGGTGGTAGCTGCAGATGTTGATCGGGTTCCACTTCGGGACGTGCTCGACCGTGTAGGCGATCATGTCCGCGATCAGCCGCATCGAGGGCCCGGGCGGGAACGCGTAGGTCCCGCGCGCCAGGAACTCCTTGATGATGTCGTTCTGGGTGGTGCCCTGGAGCGCCCGCTGGATCGCGGCCGGATCGTCGTCGGGGTTCTGCTCCTCGGCCGCGACGATGTACATCGAGAGCATCCACGAGGCGACCGCGTTGATCGTCATCGAGGTGTTCATCGTCTTCAGCGGGATCCCGTCCATCAGGGTCCGCATGTCGCCGATGTGGCTGACCGGCACGCCGACCTTGCCGACCTCGCCGCGGGCGAGCTCGTCGTCGGGGTCGTAGCCGGTCTGCGTCGGCAGGTCGAAGGCGACCGAGAGGCCGGTCTGGCCCTTGGCCAGGTTCGACCGGTACAGCTCGTTCGACGCCTTCGCCGTCGAGTGGCCGGCGTAGGTCCGCATCAGCCAGGGACGATCGGGCTGCGGCAGGCGTGGGCTGCTCATCGGCCTGATTCTACGGTGGCCCCTCCGATCGGGTGGCCCGCTCGCCGCCGGATCGGCGACGCCGGATCGCTAGGGTCCGCTCGGTGAGCTCCGACCTGCCCCGCACGATCGACCTGATGCACCTGGGCAAGCCCAAGGCGATGGGCGCCCACTGGTTCGACGGCCACATCGTCGACCCGGGGGCGGAGAGCGGGATCGAGCAGCTGCTGGCCGGGCTCGACGGGGCCGAGCCGGAGCGGGTGCTGCTGACCCACATCCACTTCGACCACGCCGGTGCCGCCGGCGCGCTGGTCGAGCGGTTCCCGGACGTCGAGGTCTGGGTCCACGAGCGCGGCGCGAAGCACCTGGTCGACCCGACGCGGCTGGTGGCCAGCGCCCGCAAGGTCTTCGGCGAGGCCTTCGACCTGCTCTGGGGCCGGGTCGTGCCGGTGCCGGAGAAGAACCTGCGGGTGCTGACCGGCGGCGAGAAGATCGGGCCCTGGCGGGTGGCCTACACGCCCGGCCACGCCCAGCACCACGTCTGCTACTTCCACGAGGACAGCGGCGTCGCCTACACCGGCGACGTGACCGGGATCCGGATCGACGGCGGCCCGGCGCTGCCGCCGACCCCGCCGCCGGACATCGACCCGCCGCTCTGGCACGCGTCGCTCGACACGGTCGCGTCGTGGAACCCGCGGGCGCTGGCCTACATGCACTTCGGGGTCACCGTCGGCGACGTCGACGAGCAGATCGCCGGGATGCACGAGGCGCTCGACGTCTTCGCCCGCGCGGCTCGTACCACCGACGCCCAGGGGATGGCCGACTGGATCCGCGACTGGGTGCTGACGCGGGCGGGGGAGGAGGGCCTGCCGACGTACTACGCGGCGGGGCCGTTCGAGGGCCTGTGGGCCGGCCTGGCCCGCTACTGGAAGCAGGTCGGCGAGCGCTCCGGGGCGATCGCGCCGGTCGAGCGCTAGTCGCCGTCGACGAACCGGAAGGTCGGCTCGATCGTCATCGCGCTGCGGAGGCTGTTGGCGATGAAGCACTCGCGGTGGGCCAGGTCGGTCAGCTTGCGCAGCCGCTGCTCGCCGACCCGGTTGCGGACGGTGACCGTCGGGCGCAGCGTGATCCGCTCGATCGACATCGGCCGTCCGCCCTCGGGCATCTCGCCGAACGCCTCGTCGACGTAGTCGATCACGTCGATCCGGGCGCGAGCGGCGACGGCCAGGAAGCTCAGCAGCTGGCAGGAGCTGGCCGCGGCGACCAGCAAACGCTCGGGGTCGAGCTCGGCCGGGTCGCCGCCGAAGGCCGGATCGCTGCTCAGGACCAGCGGCGCGGCGATCGGCGCGCAGCTGGTCTCGTGGCTGCGGTCGTAGTGGTCGTAGCCGACGCCGGTCGAGCCGTGCCAGCGGGTGACGGCGGGGTAGCGGTGGACGGCGGCGTCGGTCTCGCTCATCGGCCGTCCAGCTTCGGCCGCGGGCCGAGGTCCGTCAAGCCGGTCGGCGGAGATCCGCCGGAGGTTGGCCGGGCGACGCGCGTTCTCGCGAGCCGCGCCGGGCGCGAGACCGCGATCCGACGTCGCCAGGACACCGAAGCGCCACCTCGCGCCCGCGACGCCGGCGAGATGGCGATAGACCGTCGGGACGATCCGTGCTCACGCGCGCCCCTCCAGCGGCTACGCTCGGGGACCTGTCCGCGTGAGGCGCGGCCCACCGACTACCCTGCACCGCCGTGAGTCAGACCATCGAGCAGACGCGCGCCGCCGATCCGGGCACCGGCCTCGGCGGGGCGTGGAACGTGATCGTCCGCAACGACGACCACAACACGTTCGACCACGTCGCCACCACGCTCGCGCGGGTGATCCCCGGGGTCAACGTCGATGCGGGCTTCCGCCTGGCCGACCGGATCCACCACGCCGGCCTGGCCGTCGTCTGGACCGGCCACAAGGAGCTGGCCGAGCACTACTGGGAGCAGCTGCGCGACGCGGGCCTGACGATGGCGCCGCTCGAGCAGGCGTAGCTACCCGATCGCCACGTCGAACGGGACGTCCTGGGCCGACCAGAAGGCCCGGGCCTCGTCCAGGATCTCGCGCAGGATCTGCCAGCTGCGGGGGTCGGCGACGGTCAGCGGGCCGGCGCCGCGCAGCTCCAGCCGGTAGCCGTCCGCCGGTCGCCACGAGAGGTCGCGGAGGACGTCGGCGAGCGCGTCCCAGTTGGCGCCGAAGCCGGCGGGGGTCGGCAGGTCGCGCGCGAACGCCCGCATCAGGGCTCCGCGGTCGAGGACGCCGTCGAGGTCGATGACGAGGGTCTCCATCGTGCTCCTCTCAGGGACGGTCGGTCCCGACGATCAGGCGGAAGCTGTCGTAGTGGTCGGCGGTGTAGTACCGCTCGGCCGGCTGGCGGCCGGTGACGATCCGGCGGGCGCCGCGGGTCGGGCTGCCGGGCGTCCGGACCGTGTACTCGCGGTAGTAGCCGCGCGGCCGGTCGGGCAGGATCCGCTCGCGGTTCTGGAACGTGACCCCGTCCTGGCGGTGGGGGAACGGCCCGCCGACCGCGATCAGCCGCAGCGTCGCGCGCCCCTCGGGCGGCAGCTGGGCGACCGTGACCCGTCCCAGGCCCTCGGCCCCGGACGGCACCCGGATCCGCGTCGTGGACCCGCCGCGGGTCGACGACGTCCCGCTGCCGCCGACCAGGCCGCTGCGGGTCGCCCCGTCGGTCGTGCCGTCGCCGCCGTCGTCGCTCCCGCAGGCGGCGAGCGGCAGCGCCAGCGCCAGGCCGACGACGAGGGCGAGCAGGGAACGTGAGCGGATCGGGGTCATGCGGTCGGGGCGCCCGCGAGGAGCCGGGCGTACACCGCAACCCCAGCAGGCCGGTCGGACGTTCGTCAACGGCCTTCACCGCTTCGTCACCGACCCCACGGCCCACCCCGGGCCCGAAACGACGACGGCCCGCCGGATCGGCGGGCCGTCGTGCGGCACGGAAGGGCCCCGGAGGGGCCTGGCTCAGGCGGACTGGCCGGCGGAGCTGCCGACCAGCGGGGGCGAGGCGCTCGCCTCGCCCGCCACCGGCGCGTCGGCCGGGGCCTCGCCGCGGACGTCGCTGACGCCCGCCGCGGTGCCGGTCGTCAGCGGCTCGTAGAGCTCGTAGGCCAGCGGCTTCTGGTACCAGGCGATCTTGGTCGTCCGGAAGGCGACGAAGGGCTCGCTGTTCCAGACCTTCGCCCACGTCGCCTTGTCCGCGACGTGGATCACCTGGCGGAAGCGGTAGGCGTCCTCCTTCGACCGGTCGACGCGGACCTCGAGCGCGCCGACCCGCAGCAGCTCGGGCGTCAGGGCCTCAAGCGCCTCGGCCAGCTGGTCGTGCCGGAGGCCGGTCGCGTAGTAGGGGAGGTGGACAGCAAGCGCCATGCCCTCAGGCTCCCACTTCCGCGCGAATCGCGCCAGGACCCTCGGCGTCGCGGCCCTGATCCTCGTCGGTCGCGCCGACCAGGATCGCGATCTTGCCCAGGTGCTTGTTGTCGCGCAGCAGCTGGTGGGCCTCGGCGACCTGGTCGAAGGCGAGCGTCCGCCAGAGGACCGGCTTGACCTTGCCCTCGTCGATCAGGGCGTTCGCGCGCGTCGCCTCCCAGGCGTTCGCGAAGTGCGAGCCGATGATCTCCTTCTGCTTCATCCACAGGTAGCGGACGTCGAAGTCGAGGTTGTAGCCCGAGGTGGCGCCGCAGATGACGACCTTGCCGAACGGCTTGACCGCCAGCACCGAGGTCGGGAACGTGGCCTGACCGACGTGCTCGAAGACGATGTCGGGCGCGCCGCCGAGGATCTCGGCCACCCGCTTCGAGAACGCGCGCGAGACGAGGAAGCGCTCCTTCTCCTCCTCCGGCGACTCGCCGCCCTTGCGCATCATCCCGGCGAAGTCGGCGCGGTTGATGTAGTCGCGGGCACCGAGCTGCTTGACCAGCTCGCCCTTCTCGTCCGACGAGACGACGCCGACCGACTCGGCGCCGGCCGCCTTGGCCAGCTGCAGCGCGAAGACGCCGAGGCCGCCCGCGGCGCCCCAGATCAGGACCTTGTCGCCGGCCTGGATCTTGGCCTGGTCCATCAGCATCCGGTAGGCCGTGAAGTAGGTCAGCCCGTAGGAGGCCGCCTCGGCCCAGCTCAGGTGCTTCGGCTTCGGCAGCAGCTGCTGGGCCTGGACCTTGCAGAACTGGGCGAAGCTGCCCCAGGTCGTCTCGTAGGCCCAGATCCGCTGCGACGGGGCCGCCAGCGGGTCGAGGCCGTGGACCTCGACGTCCTCGTACGAGGCCTGGTTGCAGTGGACGACGACCTCGTCGCCGGCCTTCCAGCGGGTGACGCCCTCGCCGACCTTCCAGACGACGCCGGACGCGTCCGAGCCCCCGATGTGGTGGCCGAACTCCGGGTGGTCGCCGTACTTGAAGACCGAGACCGGCTTGCCGAGCGCCGCCCAGACGTTGTTGAAGTTGACGCCCGCGGCCATCACGCGGACGATCACCTCGAAGGGACCGGGCTCGGGGACGTCGACCTCCTCGAGCTGGATCGCGTCCTTCGGCTCACCGAGGCGATCCTCGCGGATCACCCACGCGGCCATCTTCGCGGGGAGCTCGCCGGGGGCGGTGTCCACGGCGTGAATCTGGGTCAGGTCGACTGCCATCTGAAAGCGCCTCGTCCGTTCGGTCGTTCGGTGCGGCCGGGAAGCCTACCCGGCGTAGCGCCCGAACGGCGTGGGGCGCTTCCAGGACCCGATCTAGGGCAGCAGCAGCTCGTCGTCGGAGCTCTTGCGCTGGCCGCCGACCCGCAGCACCGCGGGGCGAACCGGATCGCTGCCGGCCGTCCGCAGGCGGTAGGTCGAGTCGGGCTGCAGCGTGGCCTGGATCGCCGCCACCTGCCCGGGCGCGATCGCGTTGGTGCCGCGCCGGTCGCCGTCGCGGCCGACCAGCGTCGTCCGCAGGTTGCGCTTCGTCTGGTTGCTGATGACGATCCGCACCGGCCCGCCGCCGACCTTCCCGCGCGAGAGGTCGACGCCGCGGTCGGTGATCGCGGCGGTCAGCAGGATCTGGGCCGGTGGCCGCGAGCCGCTCGGCTTGTCCTTGGGGTCGATCCGGCCGCAGGCCGACAGGCCGGCGACGGCCAGTCCCGCCGACAGCACCACGATTGATCTGCGCGCCACGTGCATCGATTCCCAGGCTCTCCAACGACATCGCTCGGGCGGGTGCGCGAGCGACTTCGCTCGCAACCCTACCCGAGGTCCGATGGCGCGACCCTACCCGACGGGCGGGACGGGGTGGGAGGGAGCCGCGCGCGGCGCGTCGAACGGCAGCGCCACGACCCGGGCGCTGGTGGGCGAGCCGTCGGCCGGCCGCAGCGTGACCCGGTCGCCGGGCTCGATCTCGCGCCGCACGAGGGCCAGCGCGATCGGGCCGTCGACCGGCGAGCGGACGCTGGTGGTGACGCGGCCGATCTCGCGCCCGTCGGCGACCAGCACGGTGCCGGGCGGGACGCTGCGCTCCAGCCGCAGGCCGCGCAGGTGGCGGTTCGGACGCCCGCGCCAGTGCAGCCGCGCGACCGTCTCCTGGCCGACGTAGCAGCCCTTGGTGAAGCTGACGGCGCGGTCGACGATCCCGACCTCGGCCGGCATCACCCCGTCGTCCATCTCCTGCCCGAGCCGCGGACGGCCGGCGCGGACGCGGACGATCTCGGCGGCGGCCTCCGGCACCGGGACCGCGCCGGCCTCGCGCAGCGCGCTCAGCACGGCGGCGCCGTCCTCGGCCGCGGCCAGCAGGTCGACGCCCTCGGCGGTCCGCACCAGCCGCACCGGCCGGCCGCCGATCTCGGCCGCGACGTGGTCGTGCTCGGCCGGGCCGAGGCCCGCGGCGGCGTCGCCGAGCAGCGCGCCGGCGCCGGGGCCGATCAGCGACAGCAGCGACCGCTGGAGGGTCTGCTTGTGCAGCTCGGCGTCGAAGCCGATCAGGTGCCGGCGCAGCTGGTCGAAGAGCGACTGCAGGCCGACCCGCTCGCAGAGCAGGAACAGCTCGCCGTCGAGGTTGAGGACCCGCAGGTCGCAGACGATCTTGCCCTTCGGCGTCAGCAGCGCGGCGTAGCTGCCGTGGCCGGGCGCGATCGCCTCGATGTCGGCCGTCACCTGGCCGGTCAGGAAGCCGGCGGCCTCGGTGCCGGTCAGCGAGAGCTTGCCGGCGGCCGAACGGTCGAGCACGCCGACGCCCTCGGTCAGGACCCGGTGGCCGCGCTCGACCTCGGCGTCGTCGACCTCGTCGACGGGCGCGGGGGGGACGGCGGCGACGACCGGTCGCTGGGGCTGATCGCTCATGCCGCCCGAATGTAGCGCGCGCCGATCGGCGCCCCGCCGGCAGGGGCGGTGCGGGCGCTATCGTCCCCGGCAATGGCGCTCGTGGAGACGTTCAAGCGGGTCCTGGACTCGCTGCCCGACGACTGGACCGACCTGACCCTCGATCTGCGGATCGCGGACGAGGATCGCTACGTCGAGGCGGCGACCTACGTGACCACGACCTGCAACGCCCAGCCCTACTCGCGCAGCGAGTGGCACTGGCGGATCCTCGTCGCCCACCGCTTCGGCCACGCCGCCGCCCCGACCGCGGTCGAGAGCGCGCTCTCGCTGCTCGATCAGGCCGGGCTCGACGGCGAGCTGGTGGTCCGCGACGTGCGGGTCGGCCGGGCCGAGGTCGAGCCGATGTGGGGCCGCGGCGAGACGGCCCGGGCCGAGTTCCGCCGCCTCCGGGCCCACTGACCGCGGCCGTCCGCGACGTTCCGGTCGCCCCGCGTCCGGAACGTCACATCCGGCGGCGCTCAGCCGCCTGGCGCCCGCTCCCAGACCAGCCGCGCCACGTCGGGCGCCCGCTCGACGATCCCGACCTTCGCCTCCCAGCGCGCCCAGCGGGTCATCGCGGCGCGGTCGATCGTCAGCGCCCGACCCTGGCCGTCGAGGAAGGCCGGCGTCACCGCGCGCAGCTGCTCGGCGGTCGTCGAGGGGTCGATCGTCTTGTCGCCCGAGCCCTTCTGGAGCGCGTCGATCACGATCTGACTCTGGCCGGTCGGGGTCGTGCCGGCCGCCTGGTAGCCCTCGGCGGTGGCGGCCAGGAAGCGCTCGATCGCGTCGCCCTCGCGGGCCAGCAGCTTCGGCGTCGAGACCAGCAGCAGCTCCGGGTAGCGGGGCGCGCCGTACTCGTCGAGGCGGAAGATCCGCGCCTTCGGCCGCCGGGCGCGGACCGCCACGCCCTCGGCGTTCCAGAACGCGGTCGCGGCGGCGACCCGGCCGCCGAGGACCGCGGCGACGGCCTCGAAGCCGATCGTCACCCGCCGCACCCGCCGCGGGTCGCCACCGTCGCCGCGGACGATCTGGTCGACGGCGGCGTCGTCGCTCGGCAGCCCGGTGACCCCGACCTTGCGGCCCTCCAGCGCCCGCGGGCGGCGGACGCCGGGGGCGGCCACCAGCGACGAGAGCGGCCGCTGGACGAGCGCCCCGACGGCGACCAGGTCGGCGCCCTTCTCGCGGGCGATCGCCAGGTCGTGGATGTCGAGCACGGCCAGGTCGCTGCGGCCGGCGGCCAGCAGCTTGGTGCCGTCGGCGCCCGAGCCCGGCACGTTGATCTTCACGTCGAGCCCGCGGTCGCGGTAGAGCCCGCGCTGCTGGGCCAGGTAGAGGCCGGCGTGGACGGCGTTCGGCGCGAAGTCGAGGGTCAGGGCCAGGGCGGTCCGCTTCGGCGCCGGCGCGGTGGTCGTCGATCCGTCGTCTCCGCCCGATCCCCCGCAGCCCGCCAGCAGCGCCGCGCTCGCCAGGAGCGCCAACGGCCGGATCACCAACCTCGAACGTCGCCGGCGGAGCGGGCGCGCGTCGCGGGTGGCCGGGCAGCGAGGGTCCTGCGATCCAGACATGCCCCGAATGGTCGCGCGCCCGCGCTTCGGAGGGGCTGCGGCCCGTCGCGAAGGGGAACGCTGCGCCGGTTCGTAGACTCAGCGGCGGGATGAGCCGGCGCGTCACGTTCTCGCGGAACCACACCCTGTCGCTGTCGCGCACCTGCAGCTCGGTCTGCAAGTACTGCGCGTTCGCGACGCGGAAGTTCCATCTCCACACGCCCGAGCAGGTGGAGCAGATCCTCGACGAGGCCGTCAAGCGGCGCACCAAGGAGCTGCTGATCCTGACCGGGGAGCAGCCCGACAGCCACCCCGAGGTGCTGGCGCAGCTGAACGCCTGGGGCCACGAGGACTTCGTCGCCTACGTCGTCTGGGCCGGCGAGCGGGCGCTCGAGCGGGGCCTGCTGCCGCACACGAACCTCGGCGCCGTCTCGCGCGAGGACCTGGCGCGGCTGCGCAAGGTGACCGCCTCGCAGGGCGTGATGCTGGAGTCGATCAGCGAGCGGCTGATGGAGACCGTCCACGCCGGATCGCCGTCGAAGCACCCGGCCCGGCGGCTGGCCACGATCGAGGCGGCCGGGGAGCTGAAGATCCCCTTCACCTCGGGGATCCTGGTCGGGATCGGCGAGACGCGCCAGGAGCGGTTCGACAGCCTCGCCGCGCTGGCCGAGGTCCACGGCCGCCACGGCCACCTGCAGGAGATCATCCTCCAGAACTTCGTCCCGCACGAGCGCTACTACGGCCGCGACGTCGGCCGGATCGCCGACCAGGCGGCGCGCGACTACTGGCGGACCGGGATCGCCGAGGGCGGCGGCCTGGGCTGGAAGGACGCGCCGCACCTGGACCTGCCCGAGTGGGCGAACCCGGTCAGCGTCGAGGAGATGGAGGAGCTGGTCGCCGAGACCCGGCGGCTGATGCCCGACGTCGGGATCCAGATCCCGCCGAACCTGGCCGACTGGTGGCCGCGGCTGGTGGCGGCCGGCGCGACCGACCTCGGCGGGCTCTCGTCGAACGGCGACCACATCTCGCCCGAGCACCCGTTCCCGTCGCCGAACCAGGTCCGCGACCTGCTGAAGCCGCAGGGGATCGCCCTCAGCGAGCGGCTCTGCGTCTACGGCAAGTACATCGACCAGCAGTGGGTCGATCAGGCGGTGCTCGACACGATCACCGTCAAGTACTGGACCTTCATCCCGCGCGGGACCTCCGGCCGCGGCGAGGCGCCGTTCGTCGTCGACCGCGACCTGGTCGCCCCGGCGGTCGCGAAGGCCCGCGACGGCGCCGCCCTCTCGGAGCAGGAGCTGACGGCGCTCTTCGTCGAGCGCGATCCGGTCGCGGTCGAGGAGATCCGCGCCGCCGCCGACGAGCTGCGGAGCGAGCTGGCCGGCGACACGGTGACCTTCGTGGTCAACCGCAACATCAACATCTCGAACGTCTGCACCGTCGGCTGCGCGTTCTGCGGCTTCGGCCAGTCGAAGCGCTCGCCCGACGCCTACACGATCGGCGAGCAGGAGTTCGACGAGCGGGTCCGGCAGGCGGTCGAGTACGGCGCCACCGAGCTCTGCATCCAGTCCGGGATCCACCCCGACTGGCAGCTGGAGGACTACCTCGGCTGGCTGCGGTTCGCGAAGGAAGCGGGCCGCCGCCACGGCCGCGACCTGCACCTGCACGCCTACAGCCCGATGGAGATCGACCACATGGCGGTCCTCTCCGGGCTGCCGCTGGACGAGCTCTTCGGGCGCCTGCGCGAGGCCGGGCTCGGCTCGACCCCGGGGACCGCGGCCGAGGTCCTCGACGACGGCGTGCGGCAGCGGATCTCGCCCAACAAGCTGCCGGCGTCGCGCTGGGTCGAGGTGATCGAGGCCGCCCACCGAGCCGGCGTCCGCTCGACCTCGACGGTGATGTTCGGCCACATCGAGGAGCCGTGGGAGCTGGCCCGCCACATGGCCGTCGTCCGCGGCGTCCAGGAGCGGACCGGCGGGATCACCGAGTTCGTGCCGCTCTCGTTCATCCCCTTCCAGACCCGGCTCGGCCGCACCCACGGCGTCCAGGAGATCTCGGCCGAGGACAACCTCCGCCACACCGCGGTCTTCCGGCTGGCGCTCGGCCGGACGATCCCCAACCTCCAGGCCTCGTGGGTGAAGATGGGGCTGGAGGCGGCGACCGAGGCCCTGCGCTGGGGGGTCAACGACCTCGGCGGGACGCTGATGGAGGAGAACATCTCGCGGCTGGCCGGCTCGCACTACGGCGTCCGCCTGGATCCCCCGGAGCTGATCGCCGCGGCCCACGCCGCCGGCCGTCCCGCCGCCGAGCGGACGACGCTCTACGGGATCCGCCGCGAGCACCCGCTGCCGCTGCGCGACGCGGCCTGACTGGCGCGTCCGCGTTACCGTGGTGTGATGAGCACCCCCGGCGAGTCGATCACCCCTGAGGGACTCGAGGCCCTGAAGGCCGAGCTGGCCGAGCTGGAGGGCCCGGCCCGGCGGGAGATCGCCGCCCGGATCCAGCGGGCGCGCGAGCTGGGCGATCTGAAGGAGAACGCCGAGTACCACCAGGCGAAGGACGACCAGGCGCACCTGGAGACCCGGATCGCGATCCTCGCCGAGCGTCGCCGCAACGCGGTCGTGACCGAGGTCTCGACCGACGACCACGTGGTCGGCTTCGGCTCGACGGTGACGCTGGTCGACGCCGACAACGGCAAGACCCAGACCTGGACCCTGGTCGGCGCCGCCGAGGCGGACGTCTCGCAGGGCAAGCTCTCGATCGAGTCGCCGGTGGCCGAGGCGGTCATGGGCCGGGCCGTCGGCGAGGTCGCCGAGGTCCAGACGCCGCGCGGGTCGCGCAACCTGCGGATCGACGCGATCGGCGCCTAGCGCCGGTCGCCCGGGCGGTCGCGGGACCGCCCGGGCGTGCGTGCGGCGGCCGTCAGCGGACGCTGACGCGGAGCATGCGGCTGACGCTGTGGCCGCCGACCGTCACCCGCAGCGGGATCCGGTGGACGCCGCGGCGCGCGGTCGGCGCCACCCGCAGCGGCAGCCGGACCGTGCGCGAGCCGCGACCGGCGATCCGGCCGACCGTCGTGCGGACGGTGCGGGCGCGGCCACCGGTCAGGGTCGCCGGCAGCCGCAGCCGCAGGCTCGTCCGGCGGACCGCCGAGCTGCGCTGGTTGCGGAGGCCGATCCGGACCGTCGCCGTGCCGCCGCGGCGGACCGTCGCGCGGCCGGTCGCCCGCGCCACGCGGCCGACCACGATGCTGACGTTGATCGTCAGCCCGCTGCCGGCCGGCCCGCGGTCGCCCTTCGGCCCGGCGGGGCCCTGGGGACCGGCCGGTCCCTGCGGGCCGCCGGCGCCGCGGTCGCCCTTAGGCCCGGCGGGGCCCTGCGGTCCGGTCGCGCCACCCGGACCCTGAGGGCCGCCGGGGCCCTGCGGACCGGCGGGACCCTGCGGTCCGGTCGGTCCGGTCGGCCCCTCCGGCCCGGCGGGACCCTGCGGACCGCCCGGCCCGGTCGGCCCCTCCGGTCCGCTCGGCAGCGCGGTGCTGGTGGCGGTCAGCGCGACCTCGTGCGTGCCGGGCGCGTCGGCGGTCAGGACCAGCTTGGCGTGCGAGACGGTCCGCTCACGGGCGGGCGCGAACCGGACCCGGACGGTGCAGCGGCCCGCGGGCTCGATCGCGTGGCCGTCGCCGCAGCCGTCGGCCGTCAGCAGGAAGTCGTCGGCCGAGGCGCCGTCCTCGTCGGCGATCCGGACCTTCGACACGTGCAGCGGCTGGTCGCCGGAGTTGGTCACCGTCACCGTCTGGGCCGGGCCGACGGTGCCCGCGGCCTGGTCGGGGAAGGTCGGCGTGGTCGCCTCCAGCTTCGGCCCGACCGGCGCGGCCGGGGCGGCCAGCGTCACCAGCGGCGGGTCGTGGTCGGAGACGTGCAGGCCCAGGTCGGCCCGCTCGGCGTAGTCGTTGTCGAGGTGGGCGTAGCGCAGGTCGCGGACCTTCGGCAACAGGCCGGGGGTGGCCAGCGCGTGGTCGAGCGTCTGCAACCGGCCCTGGTACATGAAGCTGTAGCGCTCCTGCTCGGGCGCCCGGCTCCAGAGGTTGGTCAGCGTCCCGCCCTGCTGGGCGACGGTCAGCGGCGTCTCGTCCTCGAAGGCGTTGAGGTCGCCGATCGCCAGCACCTCGGTGCCCGCGGCCTGCAGCCGCTCGGCCTCCTGGCGGACGACCGCGGCCTGCTGGTCGCGGCAGCCGTCGACCGACGACTTCGAGGCGAAGTGGTTGCTGATCACCGTCAGCCGCAGCCCGGCGCGCGGCTCGACGTCGAGCGCCAGTGGCGGACGGTCGAAGAGGTGGCTCGTGTCGCCGCAGCGGAGACCGCCGGTCGGCGTCACGTCGCGGCCGACCTGGCGGGCGCCGCCGTGGACGGTGACGCCGTCCTTGACCAGGAAGCCGACGTCGATCCCGCGGGCGTCGAAGCCCTCCTCGGCGTAGGCCGTGTAGCCGCCGACCTTCGTCGCCAGGTCCTGCAGCACCTGGAGGCTGGTCTTCCCACCCGCGGCGCCCTGGCTGTCGCCGATCTCCTGGATCGCGACCACCTCGGGCGCCCGCAGCCGCTCGCGGATCGCGGTCGCCAGCCCGGTCAGCTTCTCGTCGTACTCGGCCTGGGTCACCGTGTGCAGGTCGAGGTCGGCCCCGGGCGGGAACAGGTTCTCGACGTTGAAGCCCGAGACGCGGACCTCGTCGGCGGCCTTCTCCGGCACCGTGTAGACGGCGGGCACCGACGGATCCTCGGTCACGGTCGGCTTGCCGTCGGCCTGGACCACCAGGTCGTAGTTGGAGAAGCCGAAGCCGAGCGGTCCGCTGGCGTTCTCGACCTTGGCGAAGAGGTTGCCGCGGACCAGCGTCGTCGAGGGATGCTCGCGGACGTAGGGGTTGTCGGGGTCGCCGGAGCCGGCGTCGTCGATCAGCGCCAGCAGGCTCGGGGCCGGGTTCTGGCGGAAGACCCGCTGCTTGGCCGTTCCGGGGGTCACGAACAGCTCGCCGAACTTCGACGTGCCGCCGCTGTTGGCCACGCCGACCGGCAGCGAGACCCGCATCCCCTCGAGCGTCTCGTAGTAGGAGCGGGTGCCGTCGGCGGCGACCGTCTGGGCCTCGGCCTTCGCCTGGTCGATCGCGACCGCCGGCGGAACCTGGCCCTCGCCGAGGACGGTCGGCTCCTGGCCGTTGGCCTCGGCGATCATCGTCAGGCCGAACTTCTCCTTCACCTGGCCGGTGATCCGGACCTTCTTGCCGAGCAGCGCCGCGCGGTCGTTGCCGGGCCCGCGGACGTAGCCGACGAAGATCCCCTCGGACGTCTGCGGGTCGCCGTCGGCGTCGGCCGTCTCGGCCTGCACGTAGACCCCGGCGTCCTCCGGGAAGGTCTGGCTGTAGTTGGCGCCGATCTCGTCGTCGATACCGGTCACGACGCCCTCGATCGTGACCGTCTGGCCGCTCTTGGGGCTGGTCGCGCCGCTGCCCTGGACGTCGTGGATCGGGGTCACGGCCGGCCCGCTGGGCCCGCTGCAGGCGTCGCCGCAGGCGGTCGGCGTCGACGGCGAGGCGACGCTGAAGTCGGCGCCGTTGTCGTTCGTGTCGGCGCCGGCCGCGTTGCGGGCGAAGGCCTGGTCGGCGGTGCCGCTGGTCGGCAGCGTCAGGCCGGCGCCCTCGCGGTAGGCGGCCGGGGCGGCGCTGCTGCCGACGGCGTCCTCGATCGCGTCGGCGGCGGTCCGCAGCTGGATCCCGCCGGTGTCGGTGACCCCGGTGTTGTAGGTCAGGTCGGGGACCGCGCTGCCCGAGTAGCCGCTGGTCGCGTTGTTGGCGATCAGGTAGCGGCCGCCGGCCGGCAGCGTGACGCCGGCGGGGACGGTCGCGCGGACGCTGTTGGTGCCGGCGCTGTTGGAGGCCTGGAGCTTCCAGCCGCCGATCGCGACCGGGGCGGTGCCGCTGTTGCGCAGCTCGACGAACTCGTCGTTGCCGCCGGCCGGCCCGCGGAAGCGGAACTCGTCGACGACGACGCCGGACGGTGACGCGGAGGCCACCGGGGCGGCGACGGCCGCGGCGGCCAGCAGGCCGGCCACGGTGAGGAGCGCGCCGGTGCGGGCGCGCGGGGGACGGGGCATCGGAACCTCTCGACGGACGGAGACGGGCGCAGCCGCCGCGGGGGCGGCCGGCTGCTGGCGCGAACCTAGGTCAGCCCCGGCGGGTCGGCGTCACCAGCGCGTGAACCGCTGGTGAGCGGCCGGTGAACGGCGCCGGATCAGGCGCCGAACAGGTCCTCGTCGGCCGCCCGCCGGAGGAGGGCGGCGCCAGGCCCGTGCTCGTCGGTCGTCCAGCGGTCGAGGCCGTCGACCCGCACCGCCGGCTGGCCGCTGGCCTTGCCGCGGGCCAGGTCGGCCGCGCCCGCCAGCTGGTCGGCGATCGCGATCTGGGTCGCCCGCAGCTCGCGTCCGTGGCGGTCGTGCTCGCCGCGCTGGTCGTCGAGCGCGACCAGTCCCGCGCAGCCGATCGCCACCTCCGCCTGGCCGTGGCGCCAGGGCCGGCCGAAGCTGTCGGCGATCACCACCGCCGGGCGGCCGGGCAGCGCGTCGCGCAGCTCGCGGGCCGAGCGGTCGGGATCGACCGGCAGCGTCACGCAGAGCCCGTCGGCGACGTTCGACGAGTCGACCCCGGCGTGGGCGGCCACCAGCCCGTGGTGGGTGCGGCAGATCAGCACCCCGCGCTCGGCCCGGATCAGCTCGCGGCTCTGGTCGAGGACCACCTGGACGACGACCGGGTCCTTGTCGAGCACGGCGGCCAGCTCGAGGGCGCGCGGGCCGGGCTCGACCTCGGCCAGCCGCACGATCGCGCCCTCGGCCTTCGAGACCACCTTGTGCGAGACGACCAGCGCCGCACCGGCCGCGAACGGCTCGGGGTGGACCGCCCGCACCAGCGCCGCCAGGTCGTCGCCGGGGACGACCTCGGGCAGCGGCGGCAGGGCGCGGACGCGCAGCTCGGCCACGGCTCAGAGGATCCGGGGCAGCAGCCCGCGGGTGTGCGACGCGCCGCCGCGGACCTCGTCCAGCCGCGCCTGCAGCGCCTCGAGGTCCTCGCGGGTGTCGACGTCGAGCAGCAGCGTCTCCGGCCGGGCCTCGAAGACCGCGGCGCCGGCGGCCTTGGCCGCCTCGGCGTGGCGGGCGCGGCTGCCCTCGCCGAAGGCGGCCGGCATCACGTCGGGCGGGGTCAGCACCAGCGCGTTGGTGCCGCTGCCGTGGCGGTCGGGGACGATCGTCACCTCGGGCCCGTCGTGCGGGTCGGCGGCCAGCAGCCCGTCGACCTCGGACGGGTCGAGGGTCGGGCAGTCGCCGGGGACCAGCAGGACCCGCTCGGCGCCGCGCCCGAGCGCCCACTGGATGCCGGCGGCGACCGCCTCGCTGTGGCCGAGGTCGTGCGCGTCGGGCAGGACCTCGGCGTTGTAGTTGACGGCGATCTGCTCGGCGACCGGCTCGCCGGTCACGACGATCACGCCCTCGACCAGCTGCGAGCGACGCAGCGCGATCAGGACGTCGGTCACCATCGCCTGCATCAGCGCCACCCGCGAGCGGGCGGGCAGCACGTCGGCCAGCCGCTGCTTGGCGTTGCTGAACCGCTTGACGGGCACGATCGCGATCGTCCTCATGCCGCGCTCCCCCGACGGGCGGCCAGCCGCTCGCAGAAGTCGAGCACCTCGCCGGCGACCTGCCGCCGGGCCGCGGGATCGGCCAGCAGCGTGTCGGTCCGCAGCAGCTCGAGGCCGTCGATCGCGGGACCGGCCTCGTCGGTCACCAGGCCGTCGAGCAGGTCCTCGTAGAGCCGCGCGACGCCGCGCGCGTCGGCTTCGACGCCGGCCCAGTCGAGGAACGCCCGGGTCGGGCCCTTGATCACCTCGCCGGCGACGAACGGCGCGACGGCGACCACCGGCACGCCGTTCGCGCGGGCGTCGCGGATCGCCTGGCGGATCGCCGGCACGGCCAGGATCGGGCCGATCGAGATCACCGGGTTCGAGGGTCCGATCACGATCGCGCTGGCGGTCCGCAGCGCCTCCAGCGCCTCGTCGGTCGCGACCGCCCGGTCGGCGCCGTCGAAGGCGACGTCCTCGACCACCGGCGGCGGCTCCTGGCGCAGGCGCCGGATCATGAACTCCTGGAACGGCCACCAGCCCTCGGCGGTCCGCACCCGGGTCCGGATCGGGTCGTCGCTCGGCGGCAGCACCCGCGCCGTGACGCCGAGCGCGGTCGCCGCCTCGGCCAGGGTCTCGGTCAGGCGGGCGCCCTCGGCCAGCCGCCGCGCGCGCCGCAGGCAGAGCGCCAGGTCGCGGTCGCCGAGGTTGAACCAGACGTCGTCGCCCAGCTCGCGGAGGCCGTCCATGACGGTGAAGGTGTCGCCCTCCAGGCCCCAGCCGCGCTCGTCGATCCGGTCGGCCAGCCAGAAGGTGACCAGGTCGGGATCGGGGGAGACGTGGCCGCCGTGGATCTCGACGTCGTCGCCGGTGTTGGCGAGCACCACCAGGCGCTCGCCCAGGTGGTCGGCGAGCCCGCGGGCGAGCTTCGCGCCCCCGGTTCCGCCGGCGAGGACGACGACCGGCGGAGCCGGCGTCACGCGAGCCCCGTGATGTGGATGCCGGCGTGGGCCTTGTTGCGGATGTTGATGCCGATCAGCAGCGGCGTCAGGCCCTCGACGATCCGCGACTGCTCGAGCCGGCCGGCGTCGACGCAGCGGAGGCCGTCGATCACGGACAGGAGGTCGATCACGACCTGCTTGTCGGCCTTGCGGTCGCCGCAGATCAGGGTGTCCTGGGCGAGCTCGTGGTCGAGGTCGGCCAGCAGGTCGGCGGCGAGCGTGTGGAGCCCGGAGACGACGCGCACGCCCTTGGGCACGAGCGACTGCGCCTGCTGCGCGGCCGACCCCTGCCAGACGCCGATCAGGGTCGTCGGCTTGCCGCCGATCGCGGGGCCGAGCGGGACCGTCGCGTCGAGCACGATCTGGTCCTCGCGCAGCACCTCGGCGAGCCCCTTGAGGGTCGCGGCCTGGCTGGCGAACGGCACGGCCACGACCACGACCTTCTCGGCCGCGGCGGTCGCCTCGGCGTTCTCCAGCCCGCGCAGGTCGCCGGACGGCACGAGCGCCTTCGCCCGCTCGGCCGCCTCCTGGGCACGGCCACCGTCGCGGGAGCCGATCACCACCGGGACGCCGGCGCGCGCCAGTCGCAGGGCCAGCCCGAAGCCGAGCTGACCAGTTCCACCGAGGATCGCAACGGGGCCGAACACGACGGGGGAGTATAGGTGTGCGATCGGTGCGCGCCGTCACGCGCGGACGGACGGCCGGACGGGTGTCGGGGGCCGGCCGCTCGACAACGGCGGCCACGGCGTGCGACCGTGCGCGTCCGATGCTCGTCCGTGCGCACCGCGGGAACACGCTCGCCGCCGGGGTGGTCGTGCTTACGGCGTTCGTCGTCGAGGCCGAGCTGCGGCTGGACCTGGACGACGGCCCGCGGCTGGCCCTGACCGCCGGACTGGCGCTGCTGGCGGGCGTGCTCGGCCTGGCCTCGCCGGTCCAGGGCGGGCGGCCGCGCACCTACCAGGAGCTGCTGCACGCGATCACCACCCTCGCCGCGACCGCCGCCGCGGTCCACCTGGCGGCGGTCCTCGGGGCCTCGCTCGGCGACGGGCCGGCGGCCGGCACCGTCGCCTGGGTGGCGGCGGTCGGCGCGCTCTGCGGTTTGGCCCAGGCGCGGGCCCGCGACGCGACGCTGGCGCTGCTGCTCGGCACCGTGCTGGCGATCGTCGCGTTGCTGGCCGCGGCCGCGGCGCTGTGGCCGGGCGACGACCCGCTGGCCGGCGTCCGCTGGATGCTGGTGGCGGTGCTGGTGCTGCTGGTCGGGGCGATCCTGGTCCGCTTCGACCGCCGCTACCGCCACGCGGTGGTGCTGGCCGACGTGCTCGGGGTGGCGGTGGTGCTGCTCTCGGCGACCTTCCTGGTCCGCGCCGACCATCGTCTGGCCGACCTGCTCGGCGTCGCGCCCGGCAGCGGCGGGGCCGGCGGCGGCTGGGAGCTGCTGCTGCTGGCCTGCGGCTTCGGCCTGGTCGGGCTCGGCTCGGCCGCCCGCGAGCAGGGACCGGGCTGGCTGGGGGCGATCGGGCTGGTGGCCGCGCTGCTGGTGGTGGCGCGCGGCGGGGGTGGCCTGGTCGGCTGGCCGCTGGTGCTGCTGGTGGTCGGCGCGGCGCTGGTCGCGATCGCGCTGCGGCCGGTCGAGCGCGAGGTCCCGGCCGACCCCGAGGAGGCGGCCGGCCTGGAACGGGCGCCGGCGGTCGTGCTGCCGGTGCGGCCGGTGGTGCTGCCGCCCGAGGACGACGAGCGCTAGGCGCCCGTCGTGCGGTGGACGTCGCGGGCGCTGGCCTGGTCGCGCGGCCGCAGCACCACCTGGTCGAGGACGACGTGGGCGGGGCGGGTGACGGCGAAGGCGATCACGTCGGCGACGTCGTCGGCGCTCAGCGGCGTCATCCCCGCGTAGACCGCGTCGGCCCGCGCCTGGTCGCCGTCGAAGCGGACGGTCGAGAACTCGGTCTCGACCATCCCCGGATCGACCTCGACCACCCGCACCGGCTGGCCCAGCAGCTCCAGCCGCAAGGTCCGGGTGAGCGCGCCGACGGCGTGCTTGGCCGCGGTGTAGCCGGCGCCGCCGGGGTAGACCTCGAAGGCGGCGATCGACCCGACCACGACCACCCGGCCGTCGCCCGAGGCCACCAGCCGGTCGAGCAGCGCCTTCGTCATCCGCGCGACCCCGAGCACGTTGGCCTCGAACATCCACCGCCACCGCTCGAGGTCGGCCTCGGCGACCGGCTCCAGGCCGAGCGCGCCGCCGGCGTTGTTGACCAGCACGTCGCAGCGCTCGACCGTCGCGCAGAAGGCCGCGACCGAGTCGGGGTCGGTGACGTCGAGCGCCACCGCCCGGCCGCCGGTCTCCTCCGCGACCGCGGCCAGCCGCTCGGCGCGGCGGGCGCCGAGCACCAGGTCGAAGCCCTCGCGGGCCAGCCGCCGCGCGACAGCGGCGCCGATCCCGCTGCTCGCTCCGGTGACGACGGCGACGGGGCGGGCGGCGGCGGGGGCGGGCATCGGCTGGTTCTAGCAGCCGGCCGCGGTCGGGCGGGCGCGGCCGGCGGGGCGGTAGCGTCCCGCCCATGGACGACCTGCTCTGGGCCGGCGGCGACGCGCAGGCCGCCGCCCTCCGCGAGGGGCGCACGACCGCCCCCGAGCTGCTGGAGGCGGTGCTGGCCCGGATCGCCCGCGTCGACCCGCAGCTGAACGCCTTCCGCGCGGTCTTCGCCGACGAGGCTCGGGCCGCCGCCCGCGCCGCCCAGGAGCGGCTCGACGCCGGCGAGCGGACGCCGCTGCTGGGGGTGCCGATCGCGGTCAAGGACGACGTCGACGTGGCCGGCGACGCGACCGGCTTCGGCGGCCGGCCGCAGTACCCGCCGGCCGAGCGCGACAGCGAGATGGTCGCCCGGCTGCGGGCGGCGGGGGCGGTGATCGTCGGCCGCACCAACGTGCCCGAGCGCTGCATGTGGCCCTTCACCGAGACGCTCGCGCGCGGCGCCACCCGCAACCCCTGGAGCCTCGACCACACGCCGGGCGGCTCGTCGGGCGGCACCGGCGCGGCGGTCGCGGCCGGCCTGGTCGGGGTCGCCACCGGCTCCGACGGCGGCGGCTCGATCCGGATCCCGGCGGCGCTCTGCGGCCTGGTCGGGATCAAGACCACCCGCGACCTGGTCGCGACCGCCCCGAGCGGCGAGATCTGGCACGGCCTGTCGGTGTTCGGTCCGCTCGGCCGGACCGTGGCCGACGCGGCGGCGATGCTCGACGTGATCGCCGCCGACGGCGCGGCCACGGGCGAGGCCGACGGCGGCTCGTACCGGGCGGCGGCCGACGCCGACCCCGGCCGGCTGCGGATCGCGCTGGCCTGGAACGGGCCGCTCGGACCGTCGCCGATCGAGCGCCAGCGGCGGGCGGCGGTGCGCGAGACGGCCGAGCGGCTGCGGGCGCTCGGCCACGAGGTCGTCGAGCGCGAGCTGCCGGTCGGCGTCCGCGCCTTCGCCCAGTTCCTCGTCCGCTACCTGCGCGGCGCCGGCGACGACGTGGCCGGCCTGCCGCACCCCGAGTGGCTGGAGCGGCGCGGCCGCGCGATGCGGCGGCACGGGCGGCTGGTGCCCGACCGCGCGCTGCGCTGGGCGCGCGCGGGGGAGGCGGACGTGCACGCCGCCCTCGACCCGTTCCTGCGCGAGTTCGACGTCGTCCTCCAGCCGTCGCTGATCGGCCCGCCGTGGCGGATCGGGGCCTTCCACGGGCGCGGGGCGCTGGCGACGATCCTCGGCGTCGCGCTGCGGATCCCGACGCTGCCGCTGTGGAACCTGGTCGGGTACCCGGTCGTCTCGCTGCCGGTCGGCCGCGACCGGGCCGGGCTGCCGATGGCGGTCCAGCTGGCCGGCGCCGCCGGCAGCGAGCGGCGGTTGCTGTCCCTGGCCGGCCAGCTGGAGCGCGAGCGTCCCTGGGTCGGCGACCGCCCGCCGCTGGACTAGCCGCCCTCCCCGCCTCGCGTGGCGGTTGACCCCCGGCGTGCGGGGCCGGCCCGCCACGCGAGCCGGGTGGGTGCCAGGATGGAGCGATGAGCGCCGACCTGGACGAGCTGCTGCGCGTGGCCGAGGAGGCGGCGCGGGCCGGCGCCGCCGAGCTGCTGGCCCGGGCCGGCGACCTGGCGGCGCTGCGGGTCGACGCCAAGAGCACCGCCACCGACCCGGTCAGCGAGGCCGACGTCGCCGCCGAGCGGGCGATCCGCGCCGTCCTCGCCGCCCGCGTGCCCGACGACGGGATCGTCGGCGAGGAGGGCGACGACGTGCCCGGGACGACCGGCCGTCGGTGGGTGGTCGACCCGCTCGACGGGACGGTCAACTTCCTCTACGGGATCCCGCAGTGGTGCGTCAGCGTCGCCTGCGAGGGCCTGGTCGGCGTGGTCCTCGACCCGCTCCGCGGCGAGCTCTTCGCCGCCACCGCCGACGGGCCAGCGACGCTCGACGGCGAGCCGCTCGACCCGCGCCCGGGGCCGGAGGGCGGGCTCGGCCACGCGCTCGTCTACACCGGCTTCGGCTACGCCAGCGAGGTCCGCCGCGAGCAGGCGGCGATCGTCGCCGGGCTGCTGCCCCGGATCCGCGACGTCCGCCGGGCCGGCAGCGCCGCGCTCGACCTGGCCTGGGTCGCGGCCGGCCGCGGCGACGCCTTCTACGAGTACGGCGTGAAGGCGTGGGACACCGCTGCGGGCGAGGTGATCGCCCGCGCGGTCGGCCTGCGGGTCGAGCGGCTGGATGCCCACGGCGCGCTGCCGCCGGGGATCCTCGTCGCCCCGCCCGCCCTGGTCGACGAGCTGCGGGCCCTGGTCGCGGGCCCGCGCTGAGCGGCCGCTAGCGGCGCCGGGCCTTGCGCTTGGCGGCGTTCTTGGCCGCGTTCGCCGCGCGCACCTTGCGCTTGTGGGCGGCCCAGGCGTCGATCTTGCGCTCGCAGTTGCGCATCAGCGGCTTGACCGAGCCGTAGCGGACGGTGTCGCGACCCGGTCCGCAGTCGACGATCGCGCGGATCTTGGTCGCGGTCTGGATCGTGTCGTCGCCCTCGCCGCCGTAGGCGCGGTTGCGGCCGTTGCCGACCAGCCGGATCGTGTCGTTGCCGGCCTCGCCACGGACGACGTTGTCGTCGAAGCCGCCCTGCAGGTAGTCGTCGCCGGGCCCGCCGTAGATCGTCTTGGTGCCGTTGCGGCCGCCGTAGATCGTGTCGTTGCCGGCGTCGCCGCGGAGCACGTCGCGCTGGCGGCGGGCGCGCGGGCCGCCGTTGTCGGGCCGGTTGTCGCCGAAGATGATGTCGTCGCCGCCGCGGCCGAGGACGGTGTTGCTGCCGTGGCCGCCGTAGAGTTCGTCGTTGCCCTCGGAGCCGGTGATCGTGCCGCTGCCCCAGTCGGTGGCGCTGATGTGGACGCCGCGCAGCGGGTCGGCGGCCAGCGGCTGGACGACGATCTGCTCGCAGTCGACGATCCGGCCGCGGTCGCGCAGGCCCTGGAGGGTCGCGGGGGCGACGTAGAGGGTGTCCTGGCCGGGGCCGCAGTCGAGCGCCTTGGCCATGTTCGGGCCGTTGGCGTAGATCACGTCGTCGCCGGGGCCGGCGTCGACGAAGTCCTGGCCGCGGGTGGCGTCGATCGTGTCGTTGCCGTCGCCGCCGATCAGCTGGTCGCTGCCGCTGCCGCCGTCGAGCTGGTCGTCGCCGTCGCCGCCGACGAGCCGGTCCATGTCGGGCCCGCCCTGGAGCACGTCGTTGCCGGCGCCGCCGTCGAGGCGGTCGGCCCCGACGTCGCCGAGCAGCGTGTCGTCGCCGTCCTGGCCGGCCAGCAGGTCCTTGCCGCTGCCGCCGTCGAGGCGGTCGTTGCCGCCGCCGCCGGCCAGCTCGTCGTGGCCGCCCTCGCCGTAGACCACGTCCGGTCCGGGGCCGCCCTGGACGACGTCGTGGCCGCCGTCGGTGTAGATCGTGTCGCCGCCGGGCGACGTGGTCCGCCAGCGGTCGCTGGCGGGCGTTCCGAAGACCGTGGCGGCCGGTGCGGATGACGCGGTGAGGAGGAGCATCCCGATCACCGCGGCGGCGGCGACGGCGGGCGTTCGGCGACCCGTACGAACGCGGGTCCCGTGGGTCCGGGAGGTAGGCACTGAACGATCGTACGGCGACGAACATCGTGTCCATGAGCTAGCGGACGCGAACTAGGCGAATCGCCGATGCCCGAGCCGCTGTACGCAGGCCCGGAGGGGCGAAACGGGCGGATCGGCGCCGGCCTTGGGCGCCGCCGCTAGGTTGCCGCGGTAGACCGTGGGAGCGGCGGGCGGCGCGTGTGCCGCTCGTCCTCCCGCACCCCCCCCGTCCCCAGGAGGAAGCATGCACCGTCGTTCGCGCAGGTGGACGATCGCCCGGACGATCGGCGCCGCGACCGTCGCGCTGGCCGCCACGGCCGGATCGGCCGCGGCCGCCGCGCCGGCCGCCCCGCCGGTCCAGCGGATCGTGACCGCCAACGTCGACTTCACCAGCTCGCCGGCGGGCGAGCGGTCGCAGGTCGCGCACGTGCTGGCGACCCGGCCCGGGATCGTCCTGCTGCAGGAGGTCCGCGAGCTGCGGCTGGCGGCGCCCGGCGGTCCCGTCCCGCGGCTCGACAAGTACGGGATCGTCCAGTTCTGGCGGGCCGGCCCGTTCAAGCGCGCCTCGGCGATCCTCTTCAAGAAGCCGCGCTTCCGGCTGGTCGACAAGGGCCTGGCGGTCGGCTACGAGGGCCGCGGCCGCGTCGACCCGCCGGCGCGCTACCTGCCGTGGGCGGTGCTGGAGGAGCGGCGGACCGGTCGCCGGCTGGCCGTGATCAGCGTCCACATGCCGAAGGCGTCGCTCTCCAACGCCTTCCACCGCGACGCCTACAAGGCGATGATCGGCCACTACCAGCAGCTGGTCACGGGCTTCCGCAACGGCCGCCGGATCCCGGTGATCGCGGGTGGCGACTGGAACCAGGACCTGAGCGACCGCAACCCGGTCGCGTGGGGCGCGATCACCGGCAACCACCGGGCGGGCCTGCGGACCAACTGGGAGCTGGGCCGGCCGTGCCCGTCGACGATCGCCAGCGGCGGCCGGTTCGACGGCTTCGGCCTGCGGACGGGGCCGGTGACGCTGCTCCAGCAGGGCTGCCTGGCCGCGCACACCTCCGACCACCGCCCGGTCTGGATGACGGTCCAGCTGACCGGCGGCGCCGCCTGAGGGCGGGTCACGGTCAGCCCGCGGGGGCCTCGTCGCCGGCCAGCCGCAGCAGCGCCGAGGCGAACTCGCGCGGGCGGCTGATCGGGGCGTAGTGGCCGCCGGGCACCACGGTCGGCTCGATCCCCAGCCGCTCGGCCACGATCCGCCGCTGGAAGGCGAGCGGGAAGAAGCGGTCGTCGGCGGCCAGCAGCACGTGGGTCGGGACGGCGGGCCAGGCGGTCAGCGGCCACGGCTGCTCCATCGCGCGGGCGGCGACCTGGCGCTCGTGGGCGCCGGCCTCGGCCGCGAGCGCCGGCGGGACGTCGTGGAAGAACGCCTCGTCGCCGCCGCTCTCCGGGGCGGCCTCGGCGTGGCCGGTGGCGGCCCACCAGTCCCCGACCGACTCACCGGGGGCGGGGATCATCGCGGCCAGCAGCACCAGCGCGCGGACCGGCCGCCGCTCGGCGACCAGCGGCGCGGTGAAGCCGCCCAGCGAGTGGCCGACGACGATCACGTCCTCGGCCTCGCCGAGCGCCGCGACGACCGCGTCGGCCAGGTCCCAGAGGTCGGCGTCGGGCCGGTCGCTCGGCAGGTCGACGGCGACCACGTGGTGGCCCTGCGCCCGCAGCTCGGGCGCCACCAGGTGCCAGTCCCAGGTGCTTCCGCCGCCGCCGTGGATCAGTGCGTAGGTGGCCATCGTGGTGTTCCTCCGGGGTCGTCGCCCGCGGCGGGGCGCCACGGGTCTGCTGGTGCAGACGGCGACGCGGGCCGGGACTCATCGGTCGCGGGTCGTCTGGCGCGAGCGCTTGCCGCGCGCAACGTAGAGCTTCATGTCGGTGAAGTCGAGCGTGACGGTGAAGGGCTTCCAGAAGCAGTGGAAGAAGGCGGCCGGCGCGTCGAACCCGGTGCCGTAGGGCCACGGCACGTTGACCGGCTGGTTCGGGTGGGTCTCGCAGTAGACGTGCCGGGCGGCCGCGGCGCCGACGCGGATCTCCGTCGGGTAACAGGGGTAGGTGACGGCCGGATGGCTGTGGGCGAAGGTCCCGATCGGGCGGTCGTGGTCGCTGCGGATCCGCAGCCGTTCGGCCGTCTTCCCGAGCACGACCGCGGCGCTCTCGCCGCCGCTGCCCCCGAAGTTGACGCCCACCACCCGCGGGCCGGAGCCGACCGCGCCCGCGACGCTGCCCGTGCTGTGCAGGTAGTGGTCGAGGGCCAGCCACAGCGGCTGCGGCTCGGCCCCGGCCCGCGTGGCCGCGACGCGGGCCTTCCGCGCCGACTCGGGGGTCCGACGCCGCAGGATCAGCGACCGGCCGACGTAGTCGAAGGTGGTCAGCAGGTGGTAGAAGACCCAGGTCCCGATCATGCCGTCGCTGCCGTCCGCGCCGAGGTCGTCGCCGGACTCCGTCGACGACCAGCCGACCGGGACGTTGCGCAGCTCGAGGCCGCCCAGCGTGAAGGCGTCGAGGATCCCGTAGTGCGCCCACATCGCGCCGCCCTCGCCCTCGATCTTCTGACTGGCCACTGCGCGGACCCCGGCCTCCCTCGCCGTCGAGGCGGTCAGCGACAGGTTCGGCGCGCCGGTGTAGAAGGTGAAGCGCTTCGGCGGTCCGCCGTTGACCGACGCCTGGACCAGCGGCATCGGGTCCATCTGCTCGATCGGGAGCCGGGCGACGTCGCCGTGGATCCGGTACGGCTGGCCGCGGACCGCGGCGAACCAGGCGGCGTAACCGTCCTCGCCGGCGGCCTTCCAGTGCGGCGCGGCGCGGGCGAGCTCGTCCTGCCGGAGGTAGCAGTCGCCCAGCAGCTGGTTGGTCTGCTGGTCCTCGGGCCGCAGGCGGTGGGCGATCGTCAGGTACTTCTCGGCCTCGGGGAAGCGGTTGGCCAGGAGCCCGACGTAGCCGCGCTGGCGGGCCGCGTGCAGGTTCCGCGGATCGCGCTCGAGGATCGCCTCGTAGGCGCGACCGGCCTGCTCGAACCTCCCGGCCTCGAACAGCGCGTCCGCGCTGCCGCCGGCCTTCGCCGCGACCGACGCCGTCGCCGACTCGGGCAGCCGGGCGAAGGCGGCCGCGCCGGCCATCGCCGCGGCGCCCTGGAGCACCGCACGGCGGCCCCACCGTCCCTCCGCCGGGCCGCTCGTGCTCGCCGCGTTCCGTCCGCTGTCGCTCATGCGGCCAGTCAAGGCGGCGGGGCGTTGTCAGCCCGTATCCGATCGGCGATACGCCGGCGATAAGGGCCGCGCCCTCCTCCTGCAGTACCCGGGGTGGGAATCGAACCCACACGCCCTTGCGGACAACGGATTTTGAGTCCGTCGCGTCTACCGTTCCGCCACCCGGGCAGGTGCCGGGGCCGTGGCCCCGGTCAGATCGTACGGGCCGCGCGGCGACCCGGGAGCGCGCTCAGGCGGTGGCCGGCGCGCCGGTGCTGGGGGCCGGCTCGTCGTCGTCGAAGCCGACGTGGTGCTCGACCTCGGTCTGCCAGTTCTGGGAGAAGGCGACGATCGCGATCACGATCACGATCACCTGGGCGATCAGGATCCCGATCGTCAGGCCGCCGAGCTGGGCCGAGAGGTCGGCGTCGTTGTAGCCCGGCTGGTCGCGCTCGTACCACTTCTGGATCGAGACCATCGCGAAGATCCCGATGAAGGTGGCGATGCCGGCCGCCATCGGCAGCACGCCGCGGCTCCAGCGCAGCACCTGGATCACGAAGATCAGGTTGATCGCGATGAAGACGACCTGGGCCGTCTTCGCCTCCTGCAGCAGGTCCCAGCCGCGGATCGAGACGATCGCGATCAGCGCGGAGGAGACGAGCAGGGCCACGATCACCAGGATCCGGGTGAGCTTGCTCGAGGCCTTCTCGCGGTTGGGCCACTCGATGATCGTCTGCCGTGCCATGCCGGGGCGCAGCCTACACTCCAGGGAGGAACGATTGCAGGGCATTGGCGCTCGGCCGTCGTTCGGACACACGCGCGGGCGTGGCGGAAACGGTAGACGCGCCGGCCTTAGGAGCCGGTGACCTCGAGTCGTGCGGGTTCGAGTCCCGCCGCCCGCATGCCCCGTCGGCCCCGCCGGCGGGGCGTTCGCGCGGCTCAGAAGAAGCGGCTGGCGACCGCGACCTCGATCCACGCGGAGAGGATCACGACCGGGATCGCGATCACCGCGCAGACGATGGTGGCGGCCAGCAGGTCCTGCGAGCGCTCGCGCTTCTCCAGCCACATCACCGCCGCCAGCGGCAGGAAGACCGCGGTCAGCTCGGGCGCGGCGTGGGGCAGCAGCCGGACCAGGATCAGCGCGGGGGAGGTGTGCGAGTCGGCGGCGACGTCGGCCAGCGTGTGGCCGAGCGTGACCGCCTGCTGGAGCAGCGAGAACGCCGTCAGCCCGGCGACGATCAGCAGCGCCGGCTTGGCCGCGTGGTGGTGGACGGCTCGCTGCAGGCCGCGCAGCTCGCCGGCCTGGAGCGGCAGCGAGCGGCGGACCAGGTAGGTGGCGACGCAGACCATCAGGTGCAGCGCCAGCACCGTCCCGTTGCGCCCGAGGACGAAGAGGAAGTCGCCGGTCCGCGCGCTCGGGTCGGCGGCGATCAGCTGCCCGGCCAGCGACGGGTCGGGCGAGGCGATCGCCGCCACGACCAGCGTGCAGACCAGCAGCGTGGCCGCGATCAGCGCGCTGAGGCCGATCCAGGGCACGATCTCGCCGGGGTGGCGCAGCCACTCCCTGAGCGCCCGACGGCTCTCCCGCAGCGCAGCGTTGCGTGCGACGACCCGGGCCGCGGCCACCTCGTCGCGCGACGCCATGGAGCCGATGGTAGGGGAGCGGCGGGGCCGCCGCTCGCGACTGGACGCTCGGTCAGCGGGCGGCGACCAGCCGCCGGAAGGTCGCGAACGCCGGCTTCGGACGCAGGCGGCTGTCGAGCAGGCCGTAGCCGTCCTCCATCCGCCCGCTGCCGGTGCCGGCGTCGTAGAGGTCGAAGTAGCGGAAGTCGCGGACCCCGTAGCGGCGGCGGGCGTCGCGGGCGGCGGCGACCGAGGCCCGCAGCACCCGCTCCTGGGCGCTGCGCGGACGCCCGGGGCCGGTCGGATAGCCGTTCTCGCTGATCTGGATCGGCGTCCGCGGGTCGATCCCCGACGCCGAGGCCATCGTGCGCAGCTGGGCGACGGCCTCGAAGACCTGGCGGTAGGCGTCGGCGCGGCTCGGCGGGCGGGCCGGCGGCGGCCAGGTGCCGGGGTAGACGTCGATCCCGACGAAGTCGATCGGCCGCGGGAGGGCCGCCACCACCTGCCAGAAGCTCGGGTCGTTGGTCCCGTGCGAGGCGTGGGCGACGTTGAATCCGATCCGCAGCCGCGGCCGGCCGATCGCCGCCCGCGCCGCTTGGGCGGCGGCGAGCCCGCTGGCCAGCGCCTCGCGGACGCCGGGGTAGGCGCCGTCGGCGGCGCCGGGAGCGCCGAGCACGTCGGGCTCGTTGGTCACCTGGACGCCGACCAGCCGCCGGTCGCGACCGTGGGCCTCGATCACCCGCCGGACCGCGTCGGCGAACCCGGCCGGGCCGGCGCCGAGGACGGAGGGCCGGTAGCGGACGACCACCTCGACCTGGCAGCCGGTGGCGCGGGCGTCGGCCAGGGTCCGGCGCAGGTCGCGCGTGGCCACCCGCATCCGTGGCGAGCCGCTGTAGGAGACGTAGGCCCGGAGGACGAACGAGCGCCGCGACCCCCGCAGTCGCCGGATCGCGCTGCGGACGCGGTGACGGGTGACGGCGGGCGCGTGATGGGTCTCGACCGTGCCGCCGACCGATCCGCCGGGATAGAGCCCGAACCGCAGCGGCGGGACCGCGGCCGGAGCGCCGGTCGGTGCGCTGGCGACCAGCAGCGCGAGCGCGCACGCCAGCGGCGGCACGGCCGGCAGCCGGCCCGGAACCCGAGGGGCGCGGCGGGGAGAGCGGTCGCGGACCGACACGACGCCCGCCATCATCGCGGGTGGTGGGCGGTGGGGGAAGCGCGGCGGGGTCCCCGGAACGACGAAACGGCACCCGGAGGGGGCACCTGGTCGGGCACGCCGGCCCGGAGAGGCGAGCCCTCAACGACCCGTCGCGCCTGCCGAGGGCGGGCGCTCCTCCTCGTCGGCGCCGTTGCCGCGACCGGCCGCCATCCCTACTCGCCCGAACGGCGGAACGTCAACTCGCCGAGGGCCATGTCGATCGCCGAGTCCCGATTCGGCTCGCGGCGAGCGCGAAGGCCGAGCCAGCCAACCCGAGCGCCCCTCGGTCCCTTCAGCAGAGGCGGGCTACGGCGCCGATCTAGCGAGACTTGTGGCCGGTGCGGCCCTGCCTCCGTGCCCACCGGATCACGACAACGAAGATCACGACGAAGGTCGCAAAGCCCGCGACGGACCCGAGCGCAAACCCGAGCGACGGGCCGATGTGGAAGTTGGAGCTAGCGATGACGAGCATCAGTCGTGAGCGTACGTGTTCCAGCCACCGTGGATCTCGTAGTGGACGTTCGGGGAGATCGTCTGCTGAGCGCCAGCGCAGCCCCACGGCGCGATGCCGGCCAGCGTGCCCTTGCTGACGTACTTCTGCCGGGTCGGGTAGATCAGCCACTCCTTGAAGTTGTTCTCGTCCTTCCAGCAGTAGCCGAATCCGGACCACTTGTCGCTGTCGACGTCCGCGGACGTCAGGCGCGTGTCGTCCCAGCACCATTCGTTGACCTTGGCCTTGCGCCACCCCAGGTCGACGCCGGCGATGCCGATCGTCGTCTTGGCCGACTCCGTCCCGTGGCAGCGAACCGGACCCGACCGCAGGAAGGCGCGGGCAGCGGTCGACGGAGCAACCGGATCGCTGGTCGTGGTCGTCGACACGGTCGCCTGCCGCAGCACGGCGTTGGCGAGCCGGTAGTCGCTGCGCGAGCGCTGGACCAGTGCCTTGACGGCCGTCCGGCCCTTGGCTACAGCGGTGCTGACCGTCGCGTCGAGCTGCGCGTCGGTCAGGCTCGACGCGGCAGAGGCACCGATCGGCGCAGCGGTCGCGAGCGCCGCGACGACGGCCACCACGCCGGTGACACGAGCGAACATATGGGACTCCTGGATTGGAACTACCCGGTACGGAACGCTCCGCGAACTCCAGCGGCAACCGCCGGGACACGCTCGCCCGCGAAGTGGCGCCAACTTAAGCGGCGCCAGAGTGATCAGCCGACCGTGGACGGATGTCGGACTGGTCGCTACGGAGCAGCGGCGGATCGCTTGGGTAGGTGGGGCGGGCTAGGAGCGGCGGGCGCCTGGTACGACGAGCGCCCCGTCCACTTGGCTGGAGCGCTCTCGGCGGGCGAGGCCCTCGACCTGGGCCTGCCACGCCGCCTCGGTGAGCTGGCCGTTCGCGTCGAGGGCGCAGATCCCTAGGCGGCTCACGCGGCGTCCTCCAGCATTTCGACGAGGTCCGTCTGGCCCGGAAGCGGGGAGGGGCTTTCGGCGGTCGGGCTCGGCGGCCCACCAGCGGATCCGTGCGTCGGCGATCGCCACGTACGAGGGCTCGCGCTCGTTCCCGAGGAATCGCATGACCTCCAGCACCGCGGCACACCCAGCAGTGCCAGAGCCGGTGAACGCGTCCAGCACCAGCCCGCCCGGTGGATCGGTCACCACGGCGTCGACCGACGCGTCGTCCGGTCGCGCAGCCGATCGGCGCAGTTACCGTCGACCAACGTCCACGACCGCTCTGCCTCTGGTCGGCGTTCCGGACGGCTCACGGCGCCACCAACTTCGGCGCGCTCGGCTCGGTCGAGCAGGCGGGGGATGCCGGCGCCGGCCAGCATCGTCTCGGCGTCGACGCGCCAGTCGTGGCGGGCCTCGTCGTCGAGCTCGTCCCAATCGCGGGTGTGGTCGTTCTGCTCCCAGAGCGCCCGGGCGCCGTCCTCGACGAGGTCTTCGAGCTGGACGGTCCGCGGCGGCTGGGCGAGGGCGTCGACGCGGTCACGCAGCTCCGCCCAGCCGACGACCGCGAGGAGGCGGTGGGCGTTCTCGACAGCGTACGGGTGGAGCGCGCGCCGGGAGGTCTCGTCGCCACCGAGGAGGTAGCGTGCGAGGCGATCGACGGCTTCGTCGAGCGTCGCCGGAGGACCCGCGGAGTGCGAATGGGGGTGCGAGTCGTGTCGCGCCCCCAGCGGTTCCGAGCGGTCCCCAGCGGAGTTTGCGGGGCCGGCGGGGCCGGGGGGATTCGCCAGTGTGGGACGGGGATTGTCCGTCCCACACTGGGAATCCGAGAGGCGGGGGATCGAGGAATCGAACCTCGCGTTGCGGTTTTGGAGACCGCCGTGTTACCGATACACTAATCCCCCGAGGGCGACGGATTGTAGCCCGACGGCCGGCGTTCCCGTCGGCCCGTCCGCTCCGCCGCCATGTGGGTCAGCGCGGCAGCTCGCAGACCTGGCTGTCGTCCGAGCCGCGGACGGTGATCACCAGCTTCGTCGCCGCACCCAGCTGGTCGTCGTAGGCGCCCTTGCGCGCGGCGTCGCACCACAGCTCGGAGAGCGCGCCGTCGTCGGCGGTCGCGCGGGCGGTGTCGCCGTCGACGGTGATCTTCGGCTGGACGCCGCCGGCCGGGGCGGGCCTGCTGCCGGTCGTCGTGCCCTCCCCGCTCGGCGGGGGCGTGCCGCCGCTGGGGTCGGTCGCGGTCGGGTCGGTGACGGTGGTCGGCGGCTGGGTGCTGGTGGTGGCCGTCGGCGTCGTGGTGGCGGTGGTCGAGGCCGAGGTCGTCGCGGCGCTGCGACCGCCGGCGTCGCCACCGCCGGCGTCGTCGGAGCCGCAGCCGCCGGCGGCGAGCCCGGCGACGACCAGCAGGAGCGCGAGCGGAGGGGAGGTGCGCATCCCTGGGTCCTACCGCGTCCGGCCGCCGGGCGCGACGGCTGGGCGCGCTCGCCCGTCCGCCGACCCGCTCCGGAACCCACGGCTCACCGGCCCGAACCGCGGTCTACGATCGCCGGGTGACGGGCGCTCCGCCGACCCCCGACCGTCCCGATCGCGGGGACGTCCGCGCCCGCCGCCGGACCGCGCTGCTGAGCGTCGGCGCGGCGATCGTGCTGGTCGTCCTGAAGCTGACCACCGGCCTGATCACCGGCTCGCTCGGCCTGCTGGCCGAGGCGGCGCACTCGGGCGCCGACCTGGTCGCCGCGCTGCTGACGCTGTTCGCGGTCTCGGTCGCGGTCAAGCCGGCCGACGAGCAGCACCAGTTCGGTCACGGCAAGGCCGAGCACCTGGCCGCGCTGGCCGAGTCGGCGTTCCTGATCGCCGTCTCCGGCTGGCTGGCGACGACCGCGATCGGGCGGCTCGCCGATCCCGGCAACCACGAGATCGACGCCACCTGGTGGGCGATCGCGGTGATCCTGCTGGTGATCGCGATCGACGTCACCCGGATGGTCGCCTCGCACCGGGCGTCGAAGCGGTTCAACTCGCCCGCGCTGGCCGCCAACGCGCTCCACTTCGCCGGCGACCTCTCGGGCTCGATCGCCGTCCTGCTGGGGATGGTCGGCGTCGCCCTCGGCTGGCCCGAGGCCGACGCGGTCGCCGCGCTGCTGGTGGCGGTGCTGGTGATCGCGGCCGCGCTGCGGCTGCTGCGCGGGTCGATCGACGTGCTGATGGACCGCGCCGACCAGCGGGCCCACCAGGCCGTCCGCGAGGCGGTCGGGGCGATGGTCCGCCCGACCGACGTCCGCCGGCTGCGGACCCGCCACGCCGCCGGCCGCCACTTCGTCGACGTGGTGATCGCCGTCCGCGCCGACGCCGGGCTGGAGCTGGCCCACGCCCGCGCCGACGAGGTCGAGGCGGCGATCGAGCGAGCGCTGCCCGACGCCGACGTCGTCGTCCACGTCGAGCCGGTCGCGCGCGAGGGCGGGGTGCGCGAGACGGCCACCGCCGCCGCGCTGCGGGTGCCACGGGTCCACGAGGTCCACAACGTCGACGTGCTCTCGCTGCCCGGCGGCGGCGAGGAGGTGACCCTGCACGTGAAGGTGGCGCCGGAGCTGTCGCTGCGCGAGGGCCACGACATCGCCGAGCGGGTCGAGGGCCAGATCCGCGACGCCGCGCCGACGGTGGCGCGGGTGACCACCCACATCGAGCCGCTGCGACCGCAGACCGTCGCCCGCGCGGTGGTCGACGAGGACGGCGAGTTCGAGCGCTCGGCCGTCGACGCCGCCGTCCGCGGCGCCACCGGCCGCGCCGCCAGCGAGATCGAGATGCGCGACACCGAGCGCGGGCGGGTGGTGCTGGTGACGATCCTGCTGCCGGCCGCCTGCACGGTCGGCGACGCCCACCGCGAGGCCGGTCGGATCGAGGAGACGGTCCGCGAGCGCTGCCCGTGGGTGGCCGACGTCCTCGTCCACACCGAGCCCGACCCCGACCCCGAAGCGGCCGCGCCGGCGCGAGCGCGGTCGCCCCCGAGCGCCGCGGCTGGGTCGTCGCGGCGCTGATGATGACGCTGGCCCTGGCGGCGCTCGAGGGCACGATCGTCGCGACCGCGGTGCCGCAGATCGTCGGCGACCTGGGCGGCTTCTCGCTCTTCGGCTGGGTCTTCTCCGCCTACCTGCTGACGCAGACCGTCACGATCCCGATCTACGGCAAGCTGGCCGACGTCCACGGCCGCAAGCCGGTGCTGCTGGCCGGGATCGCGGTCTTCCTGGTCGGCTCGGCGCTCTGCGCGAGCGCCTGGTGCATGGCCGGGCTGATCGCGTTCCGGGCGATCCAGGGCGTCGGCGCGGGGGCGATCCACGCGACCGTCCAGACGGTGGCGGGGGACCTGTATCCGCTGGCCGAACGGGGCCGGATCCAGGCCCGGCTGGCCAGCGTCTGGGGCGTCTCGGCAGTGATCGGCCCGCTGGTCGGCGGGCTCTTCGCCAGCGGCCTCTCGTGGCGCTGGATCTTCCTCCTCAACCTCCCGGTCGGCGCGGTCGCCGCGGCGCTGCTGTGGCGGCACCTGCGGGAGCGGGTCGAGCGGGTCCGGCGGCCGCTCGACGTCGCGGGCACGGTGCTGCTGCTGACGGCGTCGGGGGCGCTGATCCTGGGCCTGCTGCAGGGCGGGGTGGCGTGGGCCTGGAGCTCGCCGCAGAGCATCGGCGTCTTCGCGGTCGCGCTGCTGGCCGCGGCGGCGACGGTGGTGGTCGAGCGTCGGGCGGTGGCTCCGGTGATGCCGCCGTGGGTGTGGTCGCGCGAGCGCTTCGGGGCGAACCTGGGAATGGCCTGCCTGGGCCTGCTGGTGATCGGTCCGACGACCTTCCTGCCGCTGTTCGGGCAGACGGTGATGGGTCTGGGGTCGGTGGCGGCCGGGTTCCTGCTGGCGGTGATGATCGTCAGCTGGCCGCTGGCGGCGTCGTACGCGAACCGCGCCTACCTGCGGATCGGCTTCCGCGACAGCGCCCTCTGCGGCGCGGCGATCGCGACGCTGGCGACGGTCTCGTTCGTGCTGCTGCCCGAGCGGCCGTCGGCGGCGGCGGTGATCGCCGTCAGCCTGGTGCTGGGGGTCGGCTGCGGCCTGCTGTCGGTGCCGCTGATCGTCGGCGTCCAGTCGACGGTCGGCTGGGAGGGCCGCGGGGTGGTGACGAGCACGGCGATGTTCTCGCGCTTCATGGGCCAGACGATCGGGGCCGGCATCTTCGGCGCGATCGCCAACGGCACGCTCCACCGGCGGCTGGTCGACGCGCCGCCCGAGCTGCGCGGCCAGCTGCCCGACGACCTCGACGGGATCAGCCGCTCGCTGGAGGGCGGGGCCCGGATCGTGCCCGACGCGGCGGCCTACCTGGGGCGGGCGATGAGCGCGGCCGTCTCGCACGTCTACGTCGGTCTGGCGGTCGCGGCGGCGACGGCGCTGGTGCTGCTGTGGACGCTGATGCCGCGGCGGCTGACGGTGGTCGGCGACCGGCCGGGCGGGCCGGTGACGACCGCGGACTGACGGGTCGCCGGTCAGGCGCCGACGGTCCGCGCGCCGACGACGGTGCCGTCGGGGCCGGGGCGGAGGTCGCGCAGGCCGACGCCCTGGGCGCCGAGGGCGAGCAGCGCGGCCCAGGTGGCGGGGACGGCGAGCGGGGCCCAGTCGGGGCCGCTCCAGCGTCCCTGGACGATCCGGTCGCGGGCGGCGCCGCCGGCGATCCAGGCGTCCTCCAGCCGGTCGTGGTCGCCGGAGCGCAGGGCGGCGGCGGCCTGCTGGAGGCGGCGGGCGGTGGCCTCGAGGGCGTCGGCGGTGGCGGTGGCGTTGGCGTGCAGGACCTCGACCCAGAGGCCGACGGGGGCGCCGGCGACGCGGGTGATGTCGCGCAGGGCGCCGCCCGAGAGCGCGGCGGCCAGGCTGCCGCCGGTCGGCAGGTCGGCGGCGACCGCGGCGACGGCACCGGCGACCAGGTGCGGGGCGTGGCTGGTGGCGGCGACGGCGCGGTCGTGCTGCTCGGCGGTGCAGGCGATAAGGCGGGCGCCGAGGGCGTCGAGGACGGGGGCGGCGGTCAGCAGCGCGTCGAGCGGGCTGGCGTCGCCGTCGGGGTCGGCGGCGGGCGGGCAGATCGCCCAGGGCGCGCCGTGCAGCAGGTCGGCGCGGGCGGCGGCGAAGCCGCCCTGCTCGGCACCGGCGAGCGGGTGGGCGGGCAGGAAGCGCTCGGCGTCGGTGCCGGCGCGCCAGCGGACCTCGTCGACGACGGGGCCCTTGACCGAGGCGGCGTCGAGGACGATCAGGTCGGGGGCGGCGGCGAGGGCGGCGCTGACCACGGGGGCGGTGGCGTGCGGGGGGACGCAGACCAGCAGCACGTCGACGGCGCGGGCGGTGGCCTCGGGCGAGCCGTCGACGGGGATGCCCTGGTCGGCGCACCACTGGCGGGGCTCGGGCCAGACGTCGCAGCCGCGGACCTCGAGGCCGGCGCGGGCCAGGCCGAGCAGGGCCGAGCCGCCGATCAGGCCCAGGCCGCAGACCCCGACGCGGGGGGTCGGCGCCGGCGCGGGCGCGGAGCCGGGGCTGCTCACCGGGCGGTCCGTTCGACCATCGCCTGCAGGCGGGCGGCGATCGCGTCGTCGTCGTGGCGGCGGGCGGAGGACTGGCGGTCGCGGTCCTGGGGGTAGGAGCCGAGGAAGCGGACGTCGGCGAGCGAGCGGAGCAGGCCGGTGGTGGCGTCGCGCAGACGCTGCTCGCGCAGGTGGCCCTCGGCCTCGACGAAGAAGACGTACTCGCCGAGCAGTTCCTTGGTCGGCCGGGACTTGATCGAGGTCAGGTTGATGTCGCGGATCGCGAACTCCTGCAGCAGCGAGACGAGGCTGCCGGAGCGCAGGTGGTCGGGGTAGAGGACGAAGGCCGAGAGGTCGCGCCCGGTGGGGGCGGGGGACTGGCGGCCCAGGCGCAGGAAGCGGGTCGAGGCCTCGGCGTCGTGCAGCCGTTCCTCGACCAGGACGAGGCCGTGGCGGGCCCCGGCCTCGGGTCCGGCGAGGGCGCCCCAGCCGGGCTCGGTCGAGGCGGCGACCTCGCGGCAGGCGACCCCGTTGGAGCTTGCGACCTTGGTCTGGAGGCCGCGCTCGCGGATGAAGCGCGAGCACTGGGCGAGGCCGAAGGCATGGGCGGTGACGGCCTGCAGCGGCGTCTCGTCGTCGGGTCGCCGCCAGAGCCCGAAAACCACGGGCAGCACCCGCTCGCCGGTGATCAGGATCTCGCCGTTGGTGGCCAGCAGCAGGTCGAGGTTGGCCGAGACGGGACCCTCGAGGCTGTTCTCGAACGCGATCACCGCACTGTCGACCCGCCCCTCGGTGAGGGCGGAGACGACCTCCTCCGCGTGGTCGAGCGGCCGCAGCGTCTCGCCCTCGCGGGCCAGGTCGAGCGCGGCCCGGTGGGTGAAGGTGCCCTCGGGGCCGAGGAAGGCGAGGTCGGGCATACGGGGCGAGCGTATCCGTTGCGATGCCGATGGCATCGTAAGGCGGCCGCCGGGCGCCGGGCCCCGCAAATGGCGACGGACTCCTACACTCTCCGCACCACGCGCGGGCGAAGTGTTGTGGTTGCACAGGAGCCTTCCAAGCTCTTAGGGCGGGTTCGATTCCCGTCGCCCGCTCCTCTCGGCGCGCCGCCGATGTCACAGGCCAGGCGCGACCGGCGTTTCCTGGACGTGACGGTGCGCACCACCTGGTCGGACGCACGCCTGCTCGCCGACCGTGCCCAGGCCGAGGAGTCGTTCGCCGTCTTCTACCGCCGGCACGTCACGGTGGTCCTGGCCTTCTACGCTCGCCGCGGGGTCGAACCAGCGTTGGCCGGCGACCTGACGGCCGAGACGTTCGCCGCCGCGCTGCTGGCGCGACGGCGCTACCAGGCCCGCCACGAGAACGCCCGTCCGTGGCTGCTGACGATCGCGGCCAACAAGCTGACCGACCACGCACGTCGGCGGCGCCGCGACGACGCCGCGCGACGACGGTTGGGGATCGAGCAGGTCGCGTTGACCGAGCGCGACCGGGCCGACTACGAGCTCCTGGTCGATCTGGAGGACGCCGACCTGACGGCGGCGCTCGACGCGCTGCCCGCCGCCCAGCGCCAGGCGGTGCGAGCGCGGGTGGTCGACGACGAGAGCTACGCCGAGATCGCCGACCGCCTGGGCTCCGACGAGGCGGCGGTGCGGCAGAACGTCAGCCGCGGTCTGGCTCGCTTGCGGGCCCGTCTGGAGAGGACGCGATGAACGACCAGCCGATGCCGGACTTCGTGGAGGGGCTGGAGCGCGAGCTGCGTGCGGCGGCCCGCCGGCGGCCGGCCTCCGGACAGGCGCCGGGGGATCGACGGCGACTGCTGGCGGCGGTCGCCGCGGCAATGGTGGCGGCCAGCGCGGCCGCCGTCGTGGTCCTGCCCTCCTCGGATCGGGGCGGGAGCGTGGCGCGGGCGGCGCCGATCTTCCAGCGTCCGCGGGTCGACGCCGCGCAGCTGCGTCGCGACCTGCCGGACGTCGCCCCGTCGGTCCGGCGCTACGACCTGGTGCGGATGGTCGAGGTTCCCGGCGGTCGCGCGTACCTGGTGCCGAAGGGCCAGGGGTGGTGCCTGTACGGCCCGGATCCGGCGACCGACCGTCCCCAGGAGGAGTACGGCGGCACCTGCACGACCGGCCACGCGTTCAGCGTGCAGGGGATCACGATGCTCCTCGGCACCGGGCCCCTCGGGTACGCGTTGGTGGCGGTCCCCGACGCTGAGGTGGACACGCCGACGATCACCTCGGCCGACGGCGAGACGCGCATCCTGCCGGTGCGGAACGGCGTCGCCCTGGCCGTCGGCATCGAGGAGGGCGACACGATCACCGCCTACGGCACCGACGGCGTCGCGCATGATCTGGACGCGCCGACGGGACGGTCGGGGGTGGGGCCGGGCACCAGGCACGACTGCGGCGACGGCAGGGCCAGCAACTTCTGGGGCATCTGCTGACGCTCCTCTCCAACGACGAAGGCCGCGACCCGGAAGTCGCGGCCTTCGCCGTCTGGGAGGGCGACCGGGCGGTGGAGGAACCCGGTCGCCGGTGGCGCGGGGCGATGGGTGCCCCGCGCCGGGTGTCGGCCGCCGTCAGCAAGCGGCGGCGCGACGGTTGGGGAGGGAGGGGAGGCTTGCCGTCCCGCGCGGTCCGCGGCTCCGGTCGGGAGCGCGGTCCTCGCGGGACGGCGGTCTTGGCGGTTCGATGTCGTCCATGATCAGTCGTTCTGGGTCGAGAGGACGAGGAAGAGCAGCTGGCTGATCGCGGCCAGGGCGCCGACCACGTAGGTCGAGGCGGCGGCGGTCAGGACCTTGCGGGTGCCGACGGCCTCGCCGCCGGCGGTGAGGCCCAGGCGCTGCATCTGGACGCCGGCCCGTCGCGAGGCGTCGAACTCGACCGGCAGGGTGACGACGTGGAAGAGGACGGCGATGGCGTAGAGGCCGATCGCCAGCCAGACCAGGCCGACCGCCTGCAGGAAGAAGCCCGCGAGCAGCAGGACGATCCAGAAGTTGGAGGCGAAGGCGACGGCGGGGAACATCGCGGTGCGGAACGCCAGCGGGGCGTAGGCCTGCTGGTGCTGCAGCGCGTGGCCGACCTCGTGGGCGGCGACCGCGGCGGCCGTGACGGAGCGCTGCCCGTAGACGGGCTCCGACAGCGCGACGGTCTTCGTGCGCGGGTCGTAGTGGTCGGTCAGGGCGCCGCCGGTGGGCACGACCTGGACGTCGTGCACGCCGTTGGCGGCGAGGATCCGCTCGGCGACCTCGGCCCCGGTCAGGTGGGTCGAGAGCGGCTGCTGGGAGAAGCGCTCGACCGTCCGGCGCAGCCAGCCCTGAGCGGCGAGGCCCAGGATCAGCGGGGGGACGGCGAACAGCGCGTAGAGGAGGAGGTTGTTCATCTGGTGCTCCGAACTCGTCGGTTCGGTGCAATCCATGGAACCACCGCTCCCTGAGCGCGAGACCGAGGTTTCCTGTGCCTTCCGTAAGCGTTGGGACGCTGAACCTAAAGCCCGTGCGGCGCCCGTCACACAGCGCCCCGCAGGCACCCCGCGCCGCCGGCCCCGCTCCGCTACCCTTCGCGCAGCGCCGGGGAGTGGCGCAGTCTGGTAGCGCACCCGGCTGGGGGCCGGGCGGTCGCAGGTTCAAATCCTGTCTCCCCGATCGAGGAAAGGTCTGCTCACGCAGGCCTTTTCTGCGTTCAGGGGTGGCCTCGCCTCGGCGGGGCTAAGCGGCGGGGACGAGGCGCACGTCCACGCCGAGCGCGCGCGTGAGCGTTCCGAGCGTCGCGGTCGTCGGGTTGGCCTGGCCCCGCTCGATGCGGCTGATCTCGGCCTGGTCGAGGCCGGTCATCTCAGCGAGCTGCTTCTGCGTCAGATGCAGCGCTCGCCGCTGTGCGGCGAGTTGGCGAGCCAGCGAGAAATGCAGGCGGAAGGCTTCCAGCTCAGCGACGGCCTCGGGGCCGTCGGCGCGGGCCTCGGCCTCCAGCTCCGCCACGAACTCGTCGAACGTCGCCATGGCGAGAGTATGGCTTTTGCCCCATATTCCGTCAAGGGTGGCGACGACGGAAGTCGATGAGGCGACTGCGTGCCTCGGCGATCTCCCGTTGCTGCCGTCGGGTGCTCGGGTCGGCGCCCTTGTCGTATCCGCCGAGCAGCAGGATCAGGCGATCACCGTAGGCGTGGCAGAACACCCGCAGCAGGACCCGCTCGCCGTGTGGCTCGGCCCGCGCCGGCTTGCCGACCGACCGCAGGATCTCGCCGGCGTCGTGGCACAGTCGGAACTCGAACAGGCCACCGCCCAGCTGCTTGCCGTAGCTGCCGCGGCACACGCCCACGCCTTCGATCTCCAGGATCTCGCGCAGGGCCACGCCGATCGCTCGGCGTTGAGTCGGTGTCAGCTCGTCTCGCAGCCAGCGGAGCACCGGCTGATCTCCGGTCGCGTCGGCGTAGAACTCGAGCCGGAAGCGCGCCACCCCGGCACCGTACGACGTGCCACGGACGACACCGGAAACGATGATGGTTCCTGTTCCCCGGTGCCTGCGCGCCGGGCCCGAGCGCTGGCCGCTCAGGCGGACGCGGCGGCTTCGGCCACCTCCCGCACCTTCCCCCCGAACCGCAGCGCCCCATCCACGACCTCGCCCTCGCGCAGCCGCGCGTAGTCGGCGGCGTAGCTCATCTCCACCGTCCACGGGCCGTGCGAGCCGCGGCGGGGGAAGGCGGGGATGCCGCGCTGGATGTAGCCGGCCTGGAACTCGAACAGCGGCAGGCGCTCGATGGCCGGGTCGTCGAGGGTCGGCGTGACGACGTCGTGGCCCTGCGCGCGCATGTGGCCGATCAGGCGGCAGAGGTGCTCGCAGACGAGGTCGACCTTGAGCGTCCAGGAGATGTTCGTGTAGCCGAGGGCGAAGGCGAAGTTCGGCACGCCGCTGAGCATCATGCTCTTGAAGACCACGGTGTCGCTGACGGCCACGGGCTCGCCGTCGACGTGCAGGTCGATGCCGCCGAAGGGCAGCATGTTCAGGCCCGTCGCGGTGACCACGATGTCGGCCGGCAGCTCGCGTCCCGACTCCAGCTGGAGCCCGCCCTCGGTCACCTCGGCGATCCGGTCGGTGGCGACCGACGCCTTCCCGGCCTTGATCGCGCGGAACAGATCGCCGTCCGGCACGGCGCACAGGCGCTCGTCCCAGGGGTCGTACTTGGGCTTGAAGTGGACGTCGACTGGGCACGCATCCGGCAGCTGGCGCTTGGCCTGAGCCCGGATCAGCCGCCGCACGCCCCGCGGCCAACGGCGCGACGCGTTGTAGACGCCCTGCCAGAGCGCGATGTTCATCCGCCGCGTCAGCCGGTACGCCGTCCGGTCCGGCAGCACCCGCCGCAGGCCGTTGGCGATCGGGTTCCGGCGCGGGACGCTCACGACGTAGCCCGGCGACCGCTGGAGCATCGTCACGTGCGCCGCCTCGTCGGCCATCGCCGGGACCAGCGTCACCGCCGTCGCCCCGCTGCCGATCACGACCACCCGCTTGCCGCGGTAGTCCAGGTCCTCGGGCCACTGCTGGGGGTGGATGATCTGGCCGGCGAAGCGCTCCTCGCCCTCGAACCGGGGCCGGAACCCGCCCGCGTAGTCGTAGTAGCCGGTCGCCGAGAAGAGGAACCGACTCGTCAGCTCCAGCTGCTCGTCGCCGCGCTGCACCTGCACCGTCCAGCGGGCCTCGGCCGACGACCAGTCGGCGCGCAGCACCCGGTGGCCCAGGCGGATCCGGCGCTCGATCCCGTGCTCGATGGTCGCCTCGCGCAGGTAGTCGAGGATCTCGTGGGCCTCGGCGATCGCGTTCGGGCTCGTCCACGGCTTGAACTCGTAGCCGAAGGTGTGGAGATCGGAGTCGGAACGGATCCCCGGGTACCGGAACAGATCCCAGGTGCCGCCGATCGCGTCGCGGCCCTCCAGGATCGCGAACGAGGTGCCCGGCAGGTGGGTCGTCAGGTGACAGGCCATGCCGATCCCCGAGATCCCCGCCCCGACGATCAGCACCTCGACGTCGACGTCGCTGCTCATCCGCTCCCGCTCCCCGTTGACCATGGGGCGACGCTACCCGGACGCCACGGCGCGACGCCATGGACGCTCGCCCAGACTTGCGCATCTCCAGTAGGCAGGGGCACACTGCGATCCGTGTCGACTTTCGCCCTGATGGCCGAGATCGCCGACCGGATCGAGGCCGACCTCGACGACGTGATCGGCGAGATGGATCGCGACATGCGCGACATCGTCGCGGCCTACGGCGCCGACGCCGCCTTCGCCGCCGAGGCCAGCGCCAGCAACCGGGCCAACATCCGCCGCTACCTGACCGTCGCCCGCCGCGCCAGCGACCCGCCGCCGCCCGACGTCCCGCCCGAGGCCTACGACTTCGCCCGCACCGTCGTCCGCCGCGGGATCGAGACCGACGTCGTCTACCACGGCTACCGCAAGGGCCAGCAGACCTTCTGGCGCCGTTGGATGCGGGTGGCGGAGGACCTGTCGCGGAACGGCGACGAACTGGCGGAGGTCCTCAACGTCTCGCTCGACCTGCTCTTCGCCTACGTCGACGCCGCGCTCGGCCAGGTCGTCGCCGAGGTCGACCGCGAGCGGGAGCGGGTCCGCGGCGGCGCCCTCGGCCGGCGGGCCGAGACGATCCGGCTGCTGCTGGACGGCGCCCCGCTCGATCCCGGTCCGGCCAGCCGCCACCTGGACCACGACCTGCGCCGCCACCACACCGCGCTGGTGCTCTGGGCCGACGCCGCCGAGGCCCGCCACGGGGCGCTCGAGCGCAGCGCGCTGGCCGTCTCGCGCGCGGCCGGCACCCGCGCGCCGCTGACCCTGGCCGCCAGCCACACCGCGCTCTGGGCGTGGCTGGCGAGCGACGGGCCGGTGCTCGACCTCGACGCCGCCGACGGGCTGCCGGGGATCGAGCCGCACGTGCGGGTCGCGGTCGGGCCGACGCTGGCCGGGCCGGCTGGCTTCCGTCGCAGCCACGAGGCGGCGATCGGCCTCCAGCGGCTGCTCGCCCGCGATCCCGACGGCCCGCCGATCGCCACCTACGCCGAGCTGGAGATCACCTCGCTCGTGGCCCAGGACGAGCAGCGCGCGGCCGAGTTCGTCGCGAGCACCCTCGGCGGGCTGGCCGCCGACGGCCCGGCGAACGCCCGCCTGCGCGAGACGCTGCGGATCTTCCTGGAGGAGGCGGAGAACGCGCCGCGGACGGCCGCCCGCCTGCACACCCACCGCAACACCATCCTCCAGCGGGTGGCGCGCGCCAACGAGCTGCTCGGCCACCCGCCGCGCGAACGCCGCCTGGCCGTCGCCCTGGCGCTGGAGCTGCGCCGGCGGCTGGGGGCGGTGGGGTAGTCGTGCGCGCGGCCGGCGTTGAGCCGACGCCGACGCACCGCTAGCCTCGAACCCATGTGCCGGAACATCAGGACGCTCTACAACTTCGAGCCGCCGGCGACCGAGGACGAGGTGCGGGCGGCGGCGATCCAGTACGTGCGCAAGATCAGCGGCTTCACCAAGCCGTCGCAGGCGAACGCCGAGGTCTTCGAGCGGGCGATCGACGAGGTGGCCGCGGTCTCGCAGCGGCTGCTCGACGGGCTCGTCACCTCGGCGCCGCCGAAGGACCGCGAGGTCGAGGCGGAGAAGGCCCGCGAGCGCTCGCGGCACCGCTTCTCCGCCGCCGCCGTCTCGGGCGACTGAGGCGGGCCTCACGGCAGCAGCGGCTCCAGCACCCCGGTCGAGGCCACGGCGACGAGCGCCCCGCACGCCGCCGCCTGCCGCCACCGCCGCGGCCCGCTGGGCGCGCTGGCCAGCGCCAGCGCGACGCCGGCCGCCAGGCCGATCAGCGGCCACGGCGGCCCTCCCCGCACGGCCTCCGCACCGTCGGCGATCAGGACGCCGGTGGGAAGCAGCGCGGCGGCGGCGCGCCAACGCGGCTGCCGGTGCCAGACCCCGCCCGCCAGCCCGAACAGCGCACCGCCGACGAGCCCCAGCAGCAGCCAGCGGCCCGGCGGCCCCGCGACAGCGGCCGGGTCGAGCCGCGGCTGGAGCACGACGATCCACAGGTAGTAGCCGCCGTTGGCCGCGGTCAGGACGAGCGCGCCAGCGGCCGCCGGACGGACGCCGCCGGCGACGGGCGAGCAGGCCCCGGCCACGAACGCGGCCAGCATCCAGGCGCCGTCGCTGCTGATCCCCGCCGTGAACCCCGGCACGATCTCCTCGACCCGGCTGAGCACGCCGAGCAGCAGGCCCGCGATCCCGAACGCCCAGGTTCCCCGTCCACGCATCGACCCGATCGTGGGCCGTCGGCGGTCGGGCGCGGGTGCGGATCGTGTGCGGTTCTTGCGCAGGTCGACGTAAGTCGGACGCCGTTCGCCCGTTGGAGGAGGGCGGAGGGGTCACCGCGACCGGACCCGCCGCCGCCGGGATGGGGCGGCGGCGGGTGCGGCCACCGGCCCCGCCCCGGACGAACCGACGAGGACGACGACGATGCGCGAACTGGTGATGACGATCGGGCTGGCCCTGCTGGTGGTGCCGTTGACGCTCGCGATCGCCCGCATCCGCCTCCGCGACGAGGTCGCCGGGGCCTGCGCCCTGCCGATGGTGTGGACCCTCGGTTGGCTGGCCGTGGCCGGGATCGCCGTCGCCCTGGCCTGCGGACCGTTCGCGCTCGACGGCACGGGCCTGCGCCTGCCGACCCTCGCCGCCGGCTTCGGCGCCGGCCTGATCGGCGGCCTCAGCGCGCTCGCGCTGGTGATCGTCGGGCGCCTCGACGAGCACGCCTGACCACGGCCGCGCGACGGCGGCGGGGACGGCTCAGGCCACCGGGTTTCGCGGCGCCGGCGGCAGGTCCGGCGCCGCCCGCGGCGGCGGCAGGAACGGATTGCCCGTCGGCGGCGTCGTCGGCGGGGTCCGCGGCGGCTGCGGACGCGAGGGCGTCGTGGTCGTCGTCGGCGGCGGATCGGGCGTCGGCGTCGTCGGCGGCTGCTCGACCACCACCGGCGGATCCGGGGTCGGGGTCGGCGTCGGCGTGGGGGTGGGCGTCGGCGTGGGCGCCGGCTGCGACGTCGGCGGCTTCGGCCGCACCGTCGGCCCGCCCGACGATCCGCCGTGCAGCCCGCCCGCGCTCGGCCTCCGCCGCGACGGCGTCGACGCGGTCGGGCGCGTCCCCAGCGACCGGTTCGGCGTTGCGGCGACCGGCAGCGACACGGGCGCCGTCGGCGGACGCCCCACCGGTCCGGCGAAGGCCAGCGGGCCGCCACCGCTCGGGCGGTCGTGCCGCGTCCGCCGCGGTGCGTCGCCGGGCGCGTCCGGCTCGCCGGCTGCCGGCGGTCCCTGCTCGGCCGGGGCCGCCTGGTCGGCGAAGGTCAGCGCCCGGTCGGGCACCCAGAGGCCGTCGCCGACCGACAGCGGCAGGGCCAGCGCCAGCAGCGCGCCGGCCACGAGCGTCTTGCCCGTCAGCAGCAGCCCGCGGTGGGCCAGGCCGCCGGCCGCCGCCGTGCTCGGCGCGCCGACGCTACCCGCCATCGCGGCCAGTCCGGAGCCGCCCGCGGCGCCCGAACCCAGGCCCGAGACCGGCCGTTCGATCGCGGCCCAGTCGGCGCCGACCGCCGCGGCCGCCTTGGCCCGCGTCTCGTGCCAGAGCCAGACCATCGGGACCACCGGCGCCCAGGCGCGGTACGAGACGCCGGCCTCCTCCATCGCGCCCTGAGCCGTGCGGCAGCCGCCGCAGCCGGCCAGGTGCTGGTCGAGCCAGGCCGTGTCGGCGGGGTCGCGCAGCTCGCGATCCTGGCGGCTGGCGATCAGCGGCAGCGCGCGCTCGCAGTCCGGCCCGGCGGCGGCGACCGAGACCAAGGCCCCCTGGCGCAGCTCCTCCCGCAGCTTGATCCGGGCCCGCGAGATCAGCTGGGCGACCGAGTTGCGGTTCATCGCCATGATCTCGGCGATCTCGTCGTAGCTCAGCTCGTCCAGCTCGCGCAGGGCCAGGACCTCGCGCTGGCGCTCGGGCAGCCGCGCGTTGGCGGCCTGGATCGCGCTCCGCTGGGCGTCCAGCAGCGCGGTCCGCTCCGGGTCCTCGTCGAGCCGGGCGACGTCGTCGCCGACCACCGGCTTGGCGCCGTGCTCGGGGACCGCGTCGACCGGGTCCGCGCGCTTGCGGCGGCTGATCACGTCGTAGCTCGCGTGACGGGCCGACGTGTAGAGGTAGGCGCCGAAGTCCAGCTCGCGATCCTCCAGCTTCGGCAGCCGCTGGAGGACCTTGACGAAGGCGTCCTGGGTGGCGTCGGCGGCGTCCTCGGGCCGGCCCACGATCCGCAGGCAGAAGTTGTAGATCCGGCGCTCGTAGGCGTCGTAGAGCTGCGCGAACGCGTGACCGTCGCCCGCCGCGGCGGCGCGTGCCAATCGCGCCTCGCGGGCTGGAGGCACCCCGATGATGCCGACCCCGGACATCGCGGAGATGGTAGCTGTGCGGCGCGCATCTGTCGTGACCTGCGTCACCGCTGCAACGCGTCAGCGGTCACGGAATTACGCCACAGGCCGCGCCGGCCCGGCTCGATCAGCCGGTGGTGGAGTCGCTCAGGTGCTTGCCGACCGGCCCGACGTAGACGCCGCGCGGCAGCCCGGCCAGGTCCGGCTCGTCGCCCTTGACCAGCGCCAGGTAGATCCGGCAGGTGCGACGCATGCCGCGGCCGGTGGCGACGCGCACGTGCGGCCCGGCCCAGAGCGGCCGCCCGGCGTGGGAGAAGGCGTACTCGCGGGCGTTCTGGGCGCGGGCGGTGACGCTGACGTCGTCGGCCCACTCCAGCTGCTGCTCGCGGGCGACGTCGCGGATCGGGCGCCCGATCCCGCCGGCGACGTCCCAGGCCGCGGCGACCCGGTCGAGCGCCACCAGGTCGCGCAGCAGCTTGCGCGGCTCGTCGTAGGGGGCGGTGCGAGCGGTCTCGAAGGCGCGGTCGCTGTAGACCAGGTGCTCGGCGTGGGCGGCGGCCAGCTCGACCGCCTCGAGCACGCTGCGGACCTCGGGCAGGTCGTCGATCCGCAGCGGCGCGGCGTCCTCGGGATCGACCAGGTCGACGTCGGGCGCGCCGGCCTCGACCGCCTGTCGCCGCAGCCGCCGGGCGCTGGCCAGCAGCCGCGCGCGCTCGGCCTCGCTCGCCTCGACCCGGTCGGTCAGCTCCTCCAGCGCCTGGCCGCGAGCCTCGAGCTGGGCCTCCAGGTCGGCCACCCGCGCCTCGAGCCCGGCCGCGGCGGCCGCCGCCCGGTCGGGAGCGGCACCGCCGTCCTCGGTCGGGGAGGGGGCCCGCAGCCGGTCGCGCTCGGCGGCGACCTGGGCCAGCCGCGCGGTCGTCCGCTCCAGCTCGCCGGCCAGCCGCTGGCGCTCGCCCTGCTCGGTGGTCGCCTTCTGCCGCTGGCGCGCCTCGCGCTGCTGGGCGCGCTCGATCGCCTCGCGGCCGCGCTCGGCGTCGCGAGCGCGACGGTCGGCGGTGGCGGCGGCCCGCCGCTGGGCATCGGCGGCGTCGGCGCGGGCGGCCCGCAGCAGCCGGCCGGCGGCGGC